>NZ_JALAAI010000060.1:0-22798 GCF_052785085.1 Candidatus Electrothrix sp. | reverse complement strand
CGGTTCAAGATGGTTAAGTTTCCTGATGCTAATTTTGTCAGTGTGGGTGTTCTGAAAACGGGAGCAAAGTAGACAAATGCCCTCTGGGCTTAACCAATACCACCCCCTCTGGGGGTGGATTCTTTATTTCAATCTAAATTTTGTTTTTTTTACCATGGGCAGGCATTGCAAAATATTATCTATAAAAATCGCTGATGAAGTCACAAAAATAGTGATAGGAAAGTTATGAATATTCTGTACGATCATCAAATCTTTATGCTGCAAAGATTTGGGGGGATCTCAAGATATTACTTTGAACTTCTGCAAGCTGCGGATAAGTTATATCGTCCATCTGTTGAAGTAAGGTATCACATCAATCATTATATTGAGGATATCAAAAAATCAGAGAGTTATCCCTGGAATTGTGAAGAATCATTTGGTGGAAGATCTTTTACGGGAAAAGGAATATTTTGTCGTTTTTTAGAGAGATTTACTGGGGGTACTGATCCATGGAAAGAAAATTGTTTACAAATTAAAAAGGCGTTACATAATGAGAAGATTCATGTTTTTCATCCAACTTATTATAATGATTACTATTTTAACTGGATAGGTGAGATTCCATCTGTTATAACAGTTTATGATATGATCCATGAACTGTTTCCAGATAATTTCATGGATGATTTCTCAACAGTAGAATTAAAAAAGAGAGCAATATTTAAAGCAAAACATATAATTGCTATTTCGGAAAATACAAAAAAAGATATTGTTGAGATTTATGGAATACCAGAAGAAAAAATTTCTGTAATTCATCTGGCCAGCAACTTAAATTGTTATCAATCAGGTAAACCACCAGCCCCTGTTGCTGAACGTTATATTCTTTATGTGGGGATGAGGTCAGGGTATAAAAATTTTTATTTCTTTTTACGTGCTGTTGCAGACTTGTTGAAAACTGATGAATCGTTGCACTTGGTTTGCACTGGGAACCCATTTGATAAAAAAGAGATGTGGTTTATAGATTCGTTGGGTATTAGACGTGAACAAATTTTACAATTATTTGTAAGTGATGACGATCTTGCATATCTGTATAAAAATGCTTTGTTATTTGCTTTTCCATCTTTATATGAAGGTTTTGGGCTACCAGTACTTGAAGCTTTTCAATATGGATGCCCAACTGTTTTAAGCAGAACTGGATCATTACCCGAAGTTGGTGGCGATGCTGCATTGTATTATGATCCAAAAAGCATAGGTGAGATTAGAGAAACGGTTAAAAATGTTATTTATAATGAACAGTTGAGAAATAGCTACATTCAAAAAGGATACTCCCGGTTGAAGGCTTTTTCATGGGATAAAACCCGAAAGAAAACTGCGGAAGTATACGAAAAAATTTTGTGATAAATGGTGTGTGTACAGTGGGTAAATAGGCCTGCCAGTGTAAGCCGGAAAAAAGTTCGGATTTGAGGTCACTGAATTCGGAAAAAGCCCGCGATAGCCTGTGCAATTACCTGATGTTGCAGTTTGTCTTGCCTTAAGTTGATAGCTCTTTTTACGAAACCGTCATAAATGTGTTGAGAGGATTTTTTAGAACGGCTTATTTTCTGGCATGAATTATTTTCTGTGTAGGGCCAAGATCAAATTTTAATGTTGATATTTCATTAAGAGAAAGGATGCAATTGAATGAAAAGACAGGTTTTTCTAATATTAGATAGGTTGCTTCGGGCTCGTGGCATGAAAATTGTTTCTCGTGATGAGCCAAGTAAATGGTCTATGAGGCAGGCATTGATTCGTGCTTCTCAGCTTAAAAAACCTATATCGACGGTTGTTGATATCGGAGCATCTAATGGGAAATGGACCCAGATGGCCATGGAGGCAATTCCAGCGCAGTGTTTTTTTGCCATCGAACCATTAGAAGAGCGCAAGGTTGAGCTTGAATTGCTTAAGCAGCGCGATGCACGTTTTGGCTACGCTTTATGTGTTGCCGGGGCTGCCAGGGGCGAGGTTGAAATGACGGTGACGGAAGATCTGGATGGAAGTACAGTTGGCGGCGACCGTGGGACGGTCAGGCGAGTAGCTGTGCAGACGCTGGATCAGTTGATTGCTGAACAAAAATGCCCGGCTCCCTATTTGTTGAAATTTGATACGCACGGCTATGAGGTATCGATTTTAGAGGGGGCTTCCAAAACACTGGCAAACACGAATGTGATTGTTATGGAGACATATAATTATAATCTTACAGAAGATACCCTGCGTTTTCACGAGATGTGTGCGTATTTGGAAGAATTGGGCTTTCGGTGCTATGACATGGCTGAGCCGAGGCTCCGCAAATACGACTCCACTTTATGGCAGATGGATTTGTTTTTTGCGAAGGTTGATTCCGGATTATTTGAATATACTGGATATGCACCCGCTATGGACAAGGAGTGCTGATATTGAAAAACAAGGTTTCAAACAATGATTTTGTGGCGATGAATCGTGAGAACTTGCTGGAGCAGCTTCGTGATCTTCATCCTTGGCCGAAAAAACGTCCAACGCTTAAGCCTATCGGTGAGTAGTGGGGGTGAAGATGCCTGCCGCCATGGTCGAGTTGTGGGGTATAAAAATGCTGTTCGGAAAAGATAATGCAGGCTAAATATGTTTAATGCACCTCTCATAAGCATTGTTACACCATCTTTTAATCAGGGCCAATGGCTTGATTATGCTATGTGTTCGCTTCTTGACCAAGAGTATCCAAACCTTGAATATATTGTTATTGATGGTGGTTCTGCTGATGAAAGCAAAGACGTAATACGTAGACATGCTTCGCGATTGGCATATTGGTGCAGCGAGCAGGATAAAGGACAATATGACGCTGTTGAAAAAGGTTTCCGGCATTCTACCGGAGAAATCATGGCTTGGCTGAATGCAGACGACATGTATTTCCCGTGGACTCTTCAGGTTGTCGGAGAGGTTTTTGCGTTGTTTCCTGAAGTGGAGTGGTTAATCAGTCTTAATCCGGGAAGCTTTAACGAGCGCGGTGTGCTAAGCGGTTCGAATGCTCGTATGGGGTATTGTAAGGATCTTTTTAAGCGTGGCTTCTATCTGCGACTTGACAGCAATTCTGCAGGTCGTTTTATTCAACAGGAATCTGTTTTCTGGAGGCGCAGTCTCTGGGAGCGTAGCGGGGCCCATTTGTCTCGACGCTATGAGCTTGCGGGAGATTTCGAGCTTTGGGCGCGTTTTTTTCAACATGCACAACCATGGGGCATCAAGGCCATGCTTGCAGGTTTCCGAAGGCACAGTGAACAACGCTCCCAGCAACAGAGAACCCAATATTTGGCTGAAGTTTTCAAAATATTGTCAGAGTATGGTGGAACCGTAGAGCCCAGATGGATTTCGATGTTGCGAAAAAATTCTATTGTTCAGAGATTTCCTTTCGCCGAACAGCTTGGTTTGTCCTTTAAGGCTGCAAACATTAAGTGGTCCGCAGAGGA
The DNA here is from genome assembly GCF_052785085.1 of Candidatus Electrothrix sp. Classification (NCBI taxonomy): domain Bacteria; kingdom Pseudomonadati; phylum Thermodesulfobacteriota; class Desulfobulbia; order Desulfobulbales; family Desulfobulbaceae; genus Candidatus Electrothrix; species Candidatus Electrothrix sp. Next base: position 19,352 of record NZ_JALAAI010000060.1, on the reverse strand, counting down.
AAAGACATGGGTACAGCAACGTAGATATATATGTCAGTGAAGATTTGGGCGTTGACAACTTGCTTCAATCGGCGTGTTATAACGCTTCGGTGTCTAAAATCACTATATGCAGCAGCGGACAAAGCCCAGTGCCAGCTTTCTGTTTGTTTGGTCGATGACGGTTCTACCGATGGTACAACGGACGCAGTTCAAAATGAATATCCAGAGATTACAGTACTTAGGGGTGACGGATCTTTATTTTGGGCAGGTGGAATGCGATTCGGATGGAATGAATTTGTGAAACATCAATTTGTTGATCAATTACTGGTTTTTAACGATGATATTTGCTTTTTTGATCAAGCACTCTTGCAGTTGATTCAGACAACAAAAGATCTTCGGAACGCAGGAATAACCTGTACAGCTATAGCGGGCGCATTCCGTGACCCTGTGACTGGGACGACGACCTATGGTGCGGTAAAGCGAATCCACCTTTGGAAGTCTTTTAAGTTTGAACGGCTTGACCCCAAAGACAAAGTAGTCGCCGCTGACACTTTGAACATGAACCTGGCGCTAATATCAAAGGAAGCATTGCAGAAAATCGGCTTTTTGTCGCCCCATTATGTTCATAGCAAAGCGGACTTTGATTTTGGTTTCCGCTTAAAAGCGGCAGGTGGCAAGGTGCTATTGGCTCCAGGCCATATGGGGGAATGCCGTCGCAATTCAAAAAGTGGAAGATCAACCGAAGCTGGGCTCTCCATACGTCAACGTGCAAAAAGATTATTTTCAATAAAAGAACACCCTTTTATTGAAACATTTTATTACTATCGAAAATATGCAGGTCCACTATGGGCTGTTCTCCTGGCAAAAAAATACTTCAACAGGCTTTTTAGGTAAGTTTTACCTTGTAGTACTGTTACTCAATAATTAATCAAGCCGAATAAATGTTGGGCTGATTGGTTTGGGTAAGGAGTTTATGACATAATGAGTACATCAAAAAGTTTGTCTGCAAAACCATGTGTTCTTTTAATCCGGTCCTATGAACACATTTTTTTTCAGGCGTACTTATCCCGTGCATTGTCACAGAGCGACACCTGTGAGTTTCGACAGTATCCCAGAATACCTCATGATCAGGGAAAGAGCTTGAAGAAGCTTTTCTTCTCGGAAGAGGCTTGGGATAATTTGCACAATAATGTGATTGAGACAAGAAAAGAGTTTATTGAGTTACTTCAGCAGGGATATTTTGACATTATCTTGCTGTCAGACTGCGATGCATCGTTTTTTATCAAGCCTCATTCGATCAGGCGAAAAATTCGCGCAATAGCTGATTTTATTTATCGATTTTTTCATTTTGGTGTTAACTTGTCACGCAAACATTATGCCTATGAGCATTGCATGCCGTATACGTTGTCGGAATTGCGTAAATTCGCACCAGTAGCGGCAATTGATCTGAGTGAGCCAGCTTGTTTGTCTCAATCTGGTCGAAGGGTGTTTGAGGAATCTACGTTGTTTTTCAAACGAGAACTTCCGTATGACCGTTACTTTATGTATTACCCTGATCGGCCTGCTCCCTGGAAAGAGTGGCGGAAAAAACTGTTACCTTTCTTTGACAAGGTTTATGGTATACCCTTGGGCATTGAAGATGATAAGTATTTTGCATTGAAGCGACTCCGTCACGCTGAAAAAGATATAGATGTATTTATTTCTGGTGCTGTAAGCAATACGCAGCGTAAAACTGCTATTGCATTGCTGGATGAAATTCGGGCCGAGAAAGAATGGAATATTGTAATGCTTGACCATGTGTCATTTGATGAATACTGCGAGTTGGTTGCTCGCAGTAAGGTTACGATATCAATTGGCGGTTCAAGATGGGAGTGTTTCCGGCACTATGAGGCTGTTGCGCTAGGTAGTGTGCCTTTAATGAATCGCCCGAATATTGATGCTGTGTGGTGGAATGACCTTCCAGAAGCCATTTTCTTTGAAAATAATTTTTCAAATTTCTGTTTGCGCATAGATGAATTATTGACAAAAAGCGAGTTGAGAGAAGAGTGCTTCACTCAGCTTGAAAAGCGCATAGAGGGTGATATGCTGCACTCTACAGTTCTTGATTACGTTGTATCCAAAATGATTAACTTTAAAAAGTTCAAATGAGATCATCAATCTTGGATTTTATTAATAATGATGGTCCGGTAAAAAGTCAGAAATCAGTAAATCGCTAAGGATAAGTCAACGAGTTACAATTTTGGAGTCAAATCAAGGAGCAGTGGAATGTTGAAAAATGAAAATTCTGTTGAAGTTGTGATTTACGGTGCCGGGTCCATAGGTAACCATATGGCACATGCTTGCCGTAACAAGGATTGGCATGTGACCATGGTGGACCCAGATTCGGTTGCACTTGAAAGAACCCGCAGGGAGATATATCCATCTCGGTACGGTCAGTGGGACGAGAGTATAGACCTGGTATTTCCTGATGATGTGGATGGTACAGCCGATCTGGTGATCATTGGCACGCCGCCTGATTTGCATATGGAAATTGCAAGCGCGGTTTTACGGGGGCAGCCACCACAGGTGATGTTGATAGAAAAGCCTTTGTGTACGCCCGATCTAGACGGATATGAGGAGGTCGCTGCGCTCGTAAAAAAAACGGGTACAATTGTTTTGACTGGTTATAATCATGTTGTGACCAAAAACACAAAGAAAGCAGAACAAATCTTGACTTCACATGATTTTGGAAAGCCACAAACGATCATGGTTCGTTGGCTTGAGCACTGGGGTGGGATTTTTGGGGCTCATCCCTGGCTGAGTGGACCGTCAGATAGCTATCTCGGATACTCCGTGCGGGGCGGTGGTGCTTGCGGAGAACATTCTCACGGCATCAATCTATTTCAGCATTTTGCACGTTTTTTAGGGCAAGGAGATATTAAAAAGGTATCGTGCATGATGAGTGAGGTAGAAGATGGTGCTGCGCAATACGACAGGGTCAGCTCGTTGAATGTGCAAACGGACAGTGGCATGACTGGATTGGTTGTTCAGGATGTGGTGACCGAACCAGCAGTTAAGATGCTACGCATTCAGTTTGAAAAAGGGTACTTGGAATGGTATGCGAGCTATGACGCTGACCACGACGCAGTGCTTTGGCAATGTGAGGGAAAACAGGCTGAAGCATATTTAATTCCTCGTGAGCGTCCCGATGATTTCGTGGGGGAAATTGATGAAGTCGAGCGGATACTACAAGGAAGCAGGACAGGCGGTGCCATTTCCCTTGAAGCTGGATATCAGACCATGAGAGTGATTGGGGCGGCATATTCCTCGCACCGTTCCGGTCAGACCGTCGAACTATAAAAATCTGTTGCAAAAAAAGGAGAAACAAAGCCAAAATGAAGAATTTTGATTTTAACAACCTTTATATTCTTGATCTTGCTAATAATCATCAAGGGGATGTTTTGCATGGGCTGAATATTATTGAGGGATGTGCCGGAGCGGTAAAGTCCTGTGGTGTGCGTGCGACGGTGAAATTTCAGTTTCGCCAGCTTGAAACCTTCATCCATCCTGATTTCCAGTCTCGGAAAGATTTGCCCCATATTCCGCGTTTCATGGAAACAGCACTTAGCAAGGAACAGTTTTCCAAAATGGCTGTTGCGGTGAAAGATGGGGGAATGATTACCATGGCGACCCCCTTTGACGAGGAGTCAGTTGATGTCATTGAGGAATTGGAACTTGATGTGATTAAGATTGCCAGTTGTTCCGCTACAGATTATCCGTTACTGAAACGGGTGGTTCGTGCGCGGCGGCCGATAGTCGCTTCTACGGCCGGACTAAGTATCGGAAAAATTGATCGACTGATCAATTTTCTTGAAACACATGAGGCTGAGTTTGCCATCATGCACTGTGTAGCTCTTTACCCTACAGCCAATGATCGCTTAAATTTGAATCAGATTTCATATCTTCGCCAACGATACCAAGGGGTTCCTGTAGGTTTTTCCACGCATGAGGAACCTGAAAATATGAATGCCGTGCAGATAGCGGCGGCAAAAGGTGCGCTATTGTTTGAGCGTCATGTGGGACTAAATACCGATAAATATAAGCTCAACGCCTATTCTTCAACTCCAGACCAAATCAAACGATGGATACAGGCATCTCTTGAGGCGCAGACAATTTGCGGGGGAGAGGGAAGGGGACCAGCCTCACCCGCAGAGAATGTGTCGCTTCGTTCTCTTATGCGAGGGGTTTACGCAAAGGATTCCCTAAAAGCAGGAGATGTAATCAGCCGTGAGAATGTATTTTTTGCAATGCCGTTGCAGGACAATCAGATGACTTCTGGTGATTGGCACTCAGGAATGACGGCTGATAGAGATTACCTATCAGGTGAGGCTTTGCAAGAACAGATATCCACCTTCCGCCCGACGCCTGAAAGTATGATTTTTCAGATTATGCTGCAAGTAAAAGGTATGCTGCGTGAAGCGCAGGTACCTGTAGGGCAAGGAATGCCCGTAGAATTATCGCATCATTATGGTCTTGATCGTTTCCGTGAATTCGGCTGCACGATTGTTGATTGCGTGAACCGCTCTTATTGTAAAAAATTGCTAGTAATGCTTCCGCGACAAAAACATCCCTATCACTACCATGCAAAAAAAGAAGAAACATTCCAGTTATTGCATGGAGACTTAGAAATTTGTCTTGATGGGCATGTAAAGAAGCTGGAATTGGGCGAGACCGTTTTGGTGGAACCGGGAATGTGGCATAAATTTCACACACTGGATGGTGCTATCATGGAAGAAATTTCCTCGACCCACTACAATGATGACTCGTTTTATGATGATGAACTGATTGCTAAAATATCTAGGGAACACAGAAAAACCGTCCTAGAAATGCAACTGATTAATAGTTGGTGATTGCAATGCGTTATCGTGTTGTGGTGTTTGATTATGACGGTACGCTGGTGATGTCTAATGACATCAAGCGTGATGCTTATTTTCGTGCTATACCAGAGTATGGAAATATTTTAGACACGGTTTTGCGAATGAATCCAGGGGACACGAGGCGAGAGATAATTCGTAAAGTGCTGCTATCCATAGACCCCGATTGGGCAATGGGCGAAGAATTATCATCTCGTATTGAGGAAGTTGCTGAAAGATATGATATTATTGCGACCAAAGGGGCTTCTGAGTGTCCAGAACGATCAGGCGCAACAGCTTGTTTGAAGCGGCTGTCAGAACATGTGCCCTTGTATTTGTTGTCTGCAACACAGCAAGATAGTTTGGAAAGAATTGTTGATTACAGGGAATGGCGCAGTTTTTTTCAACGAGTCGTTGGTGTTACTGTCTCCGAAAAAGCAGGCATGTTGAAATCGTTTGCAGTTGAGCAGTATGTTCATATGGATGATATTCTGATGGTTGGTGATAGTGATTTTGATCGGGACGCAGCATGCAGTGCAGGTGCAGCCTATTTCCATATGGCATCTGGTAACACCATGCAGGATCTCATCCGTTTCCTGAATTCTTAGCGAGAGAAATAGATAAAGTAGGATGACAGATTACCCGATTTGCGTAGAGGTTCAATTCCATATTTTCGACAAATGGACTGCAATCATGTGGCGTTTGGATGCCAATACGAAAAAAAACTTACAAATCTTGCACATCAACTTGTTTGGTTATGATAATGACGGAGATTCCTAAATATGTATCATGATAAACGCATTTTAGCCGTTGTGCCTGCCCGCGGTGGTAGTAAGGGCATTCCGTTGAAGAATATTCATCTACTGGCAGGTAAACCATTAATTGCCTATACTGGTGATGTTTTAAAACATCTGCCAGAAGTGGATCGCGCCGTTGTGTCAACGGATCATGATGGTATTGCTGATTTGGCAGAGCAAAACGGGATTCCAGCACCGTTTCGACGACCACCAGATCTGAGTGGAGATCGCGTTGCTGACTGGGATGTTTTGTTGCATGCTCTGCAAGCCATGGAGGCAATTGACAGTTGTATCTACGACATTGTTCTGATGCTGCAACCTACCTGCCCGCTTAGGACGGCGGAGCATGTGCGGAAGACTTTTGAAAAGCTTATTGAAGGACACTTCGATTCTGTTTGGACGTTAAGCCCGACGGACAGCAAGGCTCATCCTCTTAAACAGTTAATTCTTCAAGATGGGAACATTGATTTCTATGATGCGCGCGGGCGAAATATTATTTCGCGTCAACAGTTGGAGCCTGTATACCATCGGAATGGCGCTTCATATGCAATCACACGATCCTGTATTTTAGAACAGCGCTCAATAATGGGGCAAAATTGTGGTTTTGTGGTCATCTACGATGCTCTTGCCAATATCGACACGCTGGATGATATTCGCTACGCAGAATTCATAATGATAAGTGAACATCACGATCAGAGTAGTAATGCGTGCTGATATGGATTTGATAGTTCCTATAGAGACCAAGGTGCGCGAGTTTCACGCCAAGGCATATTTAGCGACAGTTGCAGCAGAGCGTGGGTTCAAGGTTTGCATTGGAGATGCTCGTTCGATAAGGCGGCGTCTTGGCTGGTTGCCTGTTGGTGCGTATTTTCTGGACAAGTCTGTGGTTCCGAACCGAACTGATCTTTTTCGTTACTATCGTGCGCTTGGACTAAGAGTCGTGGCGTGGTGTGAAGAAGGTTTTTCATTAGTTGATAAGGATGCCTATCTCCGGCATCGAATTAACCCAGATGCACTGTCTCAGACCGAGTCGTTCTTTACATGGGGTCCATACCAATCCTCAATAATCAAAAACCGTTATCCAGAATTAGCAGGGCGAATTGCAGATACAGGTAATCCTCGAATCGACATTCTTCATTTACCGGCAAGGAGCGTCTTTAATGAGCAGGCAAAGCTGCTGCGGCAACAATATCCACATATGATCCTGATAAACACGAACTTTTCTATGTGTAATCATAAGAAAGGACGCATGGGATACATAGAACTGCTCAAAAGTGGAGGCAAGATCTCGACAACGGAAGATGAGGAATTTGCAAAAGGGTGGATGAAGCATAAAGAAAATCTTTTTATAGCTTTTAAAAAGCTTGTATTCACATTGAGTCAGGAATTTGGTGACCGGAAAATTATAATTAGGCCTCATCCGTCAGAAAATCACGATGTATATCGTGATTTATATAAAGATGTAATAAACGTTGATGTCATACACGAAGGCAATGTCATTCCGTGGCTTATGGCAGCCGACATTGTGATTCATAATGGCTGCACCACTGCGGTTGAGGCTTGTTTGCTTGATCGCCCTGTGCTTGCTTATCGTCCATTTGTCTCGGATCGATTCGATATTGATTTCCCTAACCAAGTGAGTGTTGATGTATCAACAGAGGAAGATGTCGTCTCATGCATTCATTCAAACAGCCAAATTGAGCGTGCTGAGCGTGATGTAACGCTCCAAAGATATATCCATAAGGTCAAAGACAGTCATGCAGATGCAATTGTTGATCTTCTGTATCAAAAGTGGGAAAGCGGCACTGAATTCTCTATGCCCCTGCGTTTGTTGATGGAGATGAGACGACTTGCCTTTCGACTTCGCATGTGGCGAGCATGTTCTTACGATTCAGAGTCAATTTATGAAAAACAGAAGTTTGGAAAATTGGAACGAAAGGAGTTGTTAGAAGTGGTGAACCATTTTTCTTCAAATCGCAAACCAAAACATTCTTATGATGTGCATCAGATTTGGAAAAATTGCTTTGTCGTGAAAAAGGCAACCGAATATGAGTCTTAATAAATCTGATTATATATGCATGCTAATCTATCACTATTGGCCAGATAAGGTTGGTGGAGCAGAGCAATCTTGTCGACGACTAGCTGCGGGCCTAGCGGAGCATGGATATAAATGCATAGTCCTGACTGCACGAACTAACTTGCTCTATTCCCGTATAGAAAAAGATGGCAATGTTACTATCAGGCGTTTTTTTGTTCCTGAGGCTTGGGTTGCCGTGTTGAGAAGTATTGTCGGGTTCTTTCAAAGCTCAAAAACGCAAAGCAACGACCATTCAAATTCACCTTCGCGTCCAAAGGAACCTCTCAGGAAAACAATTGGGTTGGATGTGATCCTGTCTCGGTTGCTGAAATATTGGAACAGCCTATTTTTCATGTCAGGGGTTTCTATGTGGTGTTTCTGGCACCGAAAGCGTATAAGTATTTTGCATGTGCATACTTCAGATTGGATTGCGGGGGTAGCTGGTTGGCTTTGTCATTGGCATGGTATCCATGCGCTGTGCAAGGAATCGACCTTTCCCGCTTTGCCGGAATATACTCAAGGCATTCCGTTTCGGAGTGCCTTGAATATGTGGCGCAAACGATTGCCGTTTATTGCACAAAACCCGAACGTTAAAGAAGACCTGGTGGCGAAGGGCATTAGACAGGATTGTGTTTTTGTTATCCCTAACCCAATTCCTATTTGTGGTATTGAACGACATGAGCATCAAAGTCCCTTCGTGTTATGGATTGGCAATGCATCGCAAGGAATTGACACGAAAGGATTGGATGTACTGGCGAGTTCGTGGGAAAGAATCAAGCATGAATGCCCGTCGGCAACATTGGCCTTACTTGGAGCTGGGGTAGACGACAAGGTTCACTCTCTTTTTGATTCCCAAAATTCAAATGGTGTTGAATTTTTTGGTTATGTTGATGATGTCAATATCTGGATTAAGCGAGCTTGGGTTGTTGTTTTACCATCGCGACGAGAAGGAATGTCGAATGCGCTTTTAGAGTCGATGGCGTTAGGAGTTCCTGTTGTTGCATCCAATATTCCCGGCAACAAGTATATTGTTAAGCATGACATAACAGGCCGGCTTTTTTCATCTGAAGACTCTTCTTCATTGACTCAGGAAGTTTTAAAACTCATAGATAGCCCAGATGAGCGTAAAAGGTTAGGAGATTCTGCTCAACAATATGTAGTGGACCATTACGATAAGAGTTCTGTAGTATTGAAAACCATCGCATGTTATGAATCCCTGCATAAAGGAAGTATTCCTGGTTGTTGAAATCATCGTAGAGTAGCGATTATATAGATCGCATTTCGTAATTATTAAGTCTAAGATTTACTTTACTGAGCTTGATAGATCGTCTTGGTTTCGTGTCAGTGCTCATGTCGATTACGCAGATAGGAAGAACATGCTGAATTTTGATGCAGATGAAAATCAGCCGCCTCAAGTTGTTTTTTTAACATATATAAGCCGTTCCGGTTCGACTTTTTTAGCTCAGATCCTTGATTCCTTGCATGAGGTTTGTGTCGGTTTAGAAACCAGGCTGGATGATGGTTGGATTCGTGGTGAACATGTTTGTTTGCATTCAGAATCAGAGATTCGTGCTTATCTGAACCAGATGGAGAAAGATGCCAAGTTTCGCCAATGGGGCGTGTCTTCTGATGAGATATGGCAGAGACTTTCTATGCATCCTCCACCAATATATTTTGGGGATATACTGCAAGCAGCGTTACTTGAATATGCAGGAAAAACATCTCCGAAGGTGTTGGTCCATAAGTGTGGTCATTATATTTCTTGCGTTTCCAAAATCAGGCAGGAAATTCCGAGGGCAAAATTTATATTTGTCGATAGAGACCCGAGAGCCATATATTGTTCACAAAAACGAAGTATTGACAGTTTAACCCGACAACCCATGCAGAGTGATATTGTAGATTTTGCACTAGAATACAAGAAACTTCAGCGGTCTTTGCAATCTGTCAGTCAAGACCCGTATGTCATGGTTGTTCAGTATGAAGAAATTATCGCAAGCGATCCGAGAGCAATACAACAAAAGTTTGCCCAATTTCTTGAAGTAGATTCATTCTCTGTCAATACATCCAATTACTATTCCACCATACCTGAAGCGCAGAAACATTTGCATCGGCGAGTTGAATCGGGAGTTCCTGACAGGACGAGAGTGTCGGCATGGAAGAATGAGTTGCCCGTCAGTGAGATTCTTTTTCTTGGCTGGGCGTTGCGTAACTGGTTGAAAGCAAAAAAGTATGAAAATTGTAAAATACCCATTGATAAGATTAAGCTCACAGAGTTGTTTGCTCTTTTTAGACACCTTTCGCGATATATTTATGAAGCACATTTCGGTAGGCATTTTAGAAATAAGATGAGAGATTGCCTATGGAAAAGGTGACTCAAAGAGTGTATGCGCAATATTGCAAGCTAGTATCGTTCGCATCAGCCAGAAGGCATTAGAAAAGATGAAGGCTAAACCATTAAAAGTTGTGATGGTTATCTGGAAGTATTATCCAGTTTTTGAAGGAGGAGCTGAAAGGCAATGCAGAAAAATAGTGACTGAGCTGTCAGCAAAAGGTGTGGAGTGTACGGTACTGACTGCGAGGGTGGAACGTAGCCTTCCTCTGGAAGAAATGATACCGGGAGGAGGCAGGATTGTAAGAATTGGTTCATTAGCGTTCTTGGATTCTCTTTATAGGCGCATTTTCCGATATATCAGAAAATGTTTTGGCAAACAAAAGGAAGACAAACAAAATGATTCTTTGGAATTTTGGTGTGTTCTTCCTTTTGTCTGGGTTGCCCGTTTGTCATTTCTGGTACAACTGAAAAGGTATTTGCGTCGTAATCATGCAGATATTGACGTACTGCACGTCCACGAGGCGCACTGGATTGCAGGCGCAGTGGCATGGGCAAGTTCCGGTCTTACTATTCCCATTGTATGTAAAGAGGCTGATTTTCCTGTGTCACAGCAGATCAGCTATGATACTCCCATGAGGGGCGCACTCGCTGAACGTCGCCAACATGTCAAATTTATAGCGATGACCAATGAAATATTCGAAGGATTGCTTGAGACAGGTATAAAAAAAACGCAAATATTTTGCATTCCAAATGGAGTGGCTGTTCCAAATGGCACAGCAGAATTTGCTTTATCGCAGGACATAGTTTATATAGGCAACCTGACCCAGGGTACAAAACGGAAAGCTTTTGATATATTATTTGAATCCTGGGTGAAAGTGGTTAAAAAAAATACTTCCGCACGGTTGGTTGTTCTTGGTGCCGGTGATCCGTCAGTTTGGATAGAATATTTAAAAGATAATAAATGTTTATATAGTGTAACGTTCAAGGGGACGGTACCTGATGTTTCCTTATATTTGAAAAATGCAAGAGGTTTTGTTTTACCATCAAGGGTTGAAGGTCTATCCAATGCATTGCTTGAGGCAATGAGCTGGGGAGTGCCCGTGGTTATTTCAGACATTCCAGCCCATCGTTCAGTTATCCAGCATGAAGAAAATGGGTTGGTAGTGCCTGTTGACAATAGCGAATTACTTGCACAAGCTATGCTAAGACTTCTTGATGACGAAACACTTTGCGAAGAACTCTCAAGCAATGCCCGTGAGACTATTAAAGAAAAATACTCAATGGAGGTCGTGTCGGCATCCTTGATTACATTATATTCCAAACTTGCCAGTCACAATGAAACAGTAGAAGTATAGTGTTATATGGTTTTATTTGTGATACATGATATTCAAAAAGAAATCTCGGCAAATCGTCTATTTGGCAATAACTAGCTGATTAAATATATAAAAAACAGTTGAGGCACTTTTTTGTCTTTGAAAAAGAAAGAAGATCATTGGAAAGTAGTTATTTACACCGATGCGGTTGTTTTTGGTGGACACGAAGTCACGTTGCTTGAAGCTGTGAAAGGTTTACTCAAGGAACCCCGGCTTGAAGTGTGTTTCATGGTTCCAGAGAAAAACGACCGCCTTCTAAAGAAGCTCTCTTTCTTAACTGGGCAACTAAAGATTGTTAAACATTCCTTTTCCACTGCAGCCGGGGATGTCTTCCGTGTGCTCTGCAGATCTACAAAAGTCCGAAAATTACAAAGAATAATACAAGCTCACAATCCTGATCTGGTGATTGTCTCTCAGGGGGCAATAGCATTGTCCGCATGTGGGTTAGGCGCTGCTTCTTTGGCAGGTATTCCAGTGATGAGCTTTCTTCCAATGGCTCACCCTGTAGCTCTAGCCAGAGGAAAACAATCTCTGTCGGTTAGATTTCAAGAGTTTTTGTATCGTTATCTTTATGAGTTACCGAGTTTCTTTTTCACGATGTGTCAGACGACAAAGAAACAACTTGAGCATTTGCATGGCGTTTGTGGAGAACAAATTTTTATCAGCTATTATGGCTTTGATCTACCTCAATCCTCAAGGCCCGCATTGTCTTGGTCAGGTAAAGGAGACGAGGAGGAAAAACATATAGCTTTGGTGGGAAGAATAGAGTTTCACCAAAAACAGCAGGATTTTTTTGTTCAACAACTTGCCACATGTAAGAATGAGATTTCTTCACTAACAGTACATATTATTGGAGATGGCCCTGACAAGGAACCACTCAATAGGCTTGTCCACAAGTTAGGTCTTGGGGAAAATGTTATCTTTGAAGGCTGGGTGGAGGATATGAAGCCTTGGTATTCAATACTTGATGCCATCGTTCTTCCGTCTCGTTTTGAAGGCTTTCCTTTGGTTATGGTTGAAGCAATGTATCATGGGGTACCGGTTGTTGCGAGTAAGGTTGATGGTATGGAGGAAATTCTGCCAGTTCAATGGCTTTTCCCCATGAATGATGGAGAGGAAATGATGCGTTGTCTGCGCTATGTCTTCACTATAGATCAATATGACCATTTAGCGAGAAACCAGCGTATTGTTGTTGATGAAATGACTGCCGAGTCATATCAGAAAGATTTTAAGAATGCAGTGCTCTACTGTCTGGAAAGTAGAAAATAATTATGCGATGGCTGAGTCTGCTTTCGTATTGTCCTTTCTATCTGATAAAAAACAAGAGTAAGGTACATTCTAGTTGAATATACGGAGCACAGGCTGATGTCGGAAATTTTGGTTGTCGGAGGAGCTGGATATATCGGATCTCACATGTGTAAGTATCTCCATGCTAAAGGGTTGAAGCCTGTTGTGCTTGACAATCTGAGTCTTGGACATGAAGAATCGGTAAAGTGGGGATCGTTTTATAAAGCTGAACTTGATGATCAAAAGGTACTGGCTGAAGTTTTTGATAAGCATGATATTTTGGCAGTCATGCATTTTGCGGCCTTTTGTTATGTGGGAGAATCAGTGACAGCACCCTTGAAATATTATCAAAATAATATTGCTGCAACACTTGGGCTGCTTCGCGCAATGTTGCAACATGGTGTGAATAAGATCATTTTTTCTTCATCCTGTGCAACCTATGGCGAGTCTGTGTGTTTACCCATAACTGAAGAGCAGCCGCAACAGCCCATTAATCCCTATGGGCGCACTAAGCTGATGATGGAAAATATTCTGGATGATCTGGATAGAGCAAATGGATTAAAATCGGTATGTCTTAGGTATTTTAATGCGGCAGGTGCCGACCCTGAGGGAGAACTTGGTGAAGCCCATGAGCCTGAAACACATCTTATCCCTCTTGTACTGTATGCTGCACTTGGTCGCCTAAAAAATCTCACGGTTTTTGGCAAGGATTATTCTACCAAGGACGGAACCTGCATCAGAGACTATATTCATGTCAATGATCTTGCTCAGGCGCATTATCTTGCGTTACTCCATCTGTTGGATGGCGGTACAAGCAAAAAATATAATCTTGGAAACGAAAATGGATATTCCATACTGGATGTGATTAAAACTGCCAGCCAAGTCAGCGGTAAGGAGATTGTTTATACATTTGCCGAACGAAGAGTAGGAGATCCTGCCGTACTGATTGGCTCTGCCGAGAAAGCTATTTGTGAGTTGCATTGGAAACCTGAATTTACTCGTCTTGAAAAGATTATCCAGACTGCCTGGGATTGGCTTTCTAATAATCCCAAAGGTTATGAAACGACCAGGATCATATGACTATGCCGTCATTGAACACAACGCCGTTGGCCGAGTTTATTGTCGAAGTGAGTATAGTGCTTAAGTGTCTGGAGCGTGAAAATCAATGAAGTCTGTAGCCCTTGTCCCTTATTGTCCATTTCCCGCCGACAGTGGCGGCAAGGTGGAAATGTGGAAACATCTTGAGGTTTTGCGTTCGTTAGGGCAATGTACCATTGCCTCTGCAGCAACCCGCCCTGTGGGCATGGGCTGGCAGGTTTCAGCAAAAAAGGATATTGCACAATGCGGTTATACAGTCAGCTTGCGTGAGGAGTTTTTTCCCAAGCGAAACTGGAAGCAGCTTTTCGGGCTTGCGTATGGAGCCATCTGCAAGGGACTGCATCTGGAGCGGGCCTTTGGCCATACCAATCCGTACCATCGTCATGCCTTTCCAGACGATTTCCTCTTGCAATGCTCCAACAGGGCTGATCTGGCATTGATTAACTACAGTTATTGGGCCAGGCTCCCGACATCTTGTCCAAAGGTTATTGTTCTACTGGATTTATGGTCCAATACAATGTGGGGCGGAATAGAACCGGAGACCAGGGAGCTGGCGACAGCGGATTTGCTCGTTGTCATCTCCAAGGATGAAGAAGCGCAGTTGCGTGCCCGTGGGCTGAAGAATATTCTCTGGAGTCCTCCTTTAGCAGAGCCTTCGTATTTTCCACTGACAGAGCAGGTCGGACTGATCGGATCTGCAAACAAGTTTAATAGAGAAGGTATTTCCTGGCTCAGCAAAGCCAAGAAACCTGCTGTCCCTTTAACCGTCTACGGTGCCCTGTCGGCCTTTGCCAAGTGGCCGGATGCAGATACGGTGAGAAGCTATGCAGATACTCATACACCCTATTGCGACTGCGGGGTTGTCCTGCTGCCCACGGCCTTAGGTATGGGGGTGCAGATCAAGACCGTGGAAGCATTGGCTGCTGGCCGGGCCATCGTTGCCCGAACCGGAGCTATGCGTGGGCTGCCTCCGGGAAAAGGTGCTTGGATTGAGGTTGAGACACCGGAAGCCATGTGGGGACATGCTGCTTTACTCAGTCGTAACGCTGACCTGCGGGAAGAACAGGGGACTAAGGCGCGAGCCTATTATCAGGAGCATTTGGACTCCCGGAAGATTCTCGCTGAGCTTCGTACAGCCTACTCCACCTTGGTACAGGGCTGATTATCACTCTCACCCTATGAGCAACACCTCCAATTATTAAAAGATGTTTTGATCTGTTCCATTTGCAAGAAAATGCAACCCACTCAACTCTTTTCCAGGAGATGAACAATGGCAAATTCTCTTACCGGCTCAGTCGGTGAAAGCGGTAAAAACCAACCCGATGATGTTCGTGCAGTCTATGCATTGTTTAACAAGATCCTTTCGGTGCAGCTGGAAGTGAGTGATGTCTGCTCTGTTGAGCTGATTCGGGCAATCAGAGAGTTTCAGCAGGGATTCATGTCCCGTCCTGATGGCAGAATAGATGTGGGTGGACGAACCTGGAAAAAGCTCACCGCTACTGCTGAGGCACCGGAAACAGCAATTAGTGGATCAGTAGGGGAGGGCGGCCAGAATCGCTCCCGTGATGTCCGTATTATCTATGCCCTGTTTAATGCAATACTCTCCAGGCCCCTGGATGTCAGCGATCAATGCACAGACGAGTTAATTCAGGCGATTAAGGATCTGCAAAAGGGCTTTATGTCCCGTCCTGACGGCAGGATTGATGTGGGCGGGCGCACCTGGAGACGGCTGACCACGCCAGCCGGAGGAGCCGGCCAATCTGTGCTCCTGAGCTTTGATGATGGTCCGGCCCCAACAAAGGCCTTATTCTCCATTCTGGATATCCTGGATCGTTATGCTATCAAGGCGGAATTCTATGTTCTTGGTCAGGAAGTGGATAGCCAGCCAGCAGCAGCAAAGGAAATCGCAGAGCGAGGTCATAAAGTTCAAAACCATACCTATACCCACCCTAATCTGGCTCAGGCCAGCAAGAGCACTGTTCGCAGGGAACTGAGCAAAACCCAGGAGAGCATTAAAAAAGCCACCGGCTCCACGCCTACCAAAATTCGCCCTCCTTACGGTGCAGGCGGCTGGCGACCATACGATTGGGAGCTTATTACCGTGGCAAACGAACTTTCCCTGACCATTCAGAACTGGGATATTGATACAGAAGACTGGAAATCTCCCCAGGGAGTCGGTCCCAGCAAACGATCTATGATTGAACGTCAGCTTGCCCGCAGGCAGAATCAGACCGAGCTCAATGTGCTCATGCATGTCTTACCAGGAACAGCTGACGACCTGGGAGATTTTATTGAGCAGCTTAAACAATGGGGATTCAGCTTTGCCAGGCCGTAATATACGTAACATGTTGCTGCCGTATCACTATTTCCTGTTCTTCTGTCTTAGTCTGCTGCTGACTGGCTGCAACAGTCAGGCTGACGAGCTGGACCAGGCGAGCCGCAGTTACAAGGCGCATCGGGATTATGCTAGTCTTGAAGTGATCAACGGGCATCTGCGCAAAGGTATGGCGCAGAGCAAGGTGGAAGACCTGCTTGGTGAGGCCGACTACTCGCCCATTGCGGGACAATATTATTATTCCTCGGATCGCTCGGAAGTGGCAGGCAGCGGGAAAGAGCGGATGAATGTCACGGTCGGGCTGGTTGTGGAATACCGTGATGACCAAGGCCAGCTGACTGAGCAGTTGCAGAGCTTTTGGCTGGGGCGTATCCGGGAATAGACTCTGTTATGCAACAGGTATGGCAATGATTTATCCCGGGAGAATGACCGCAGCTGTTGAGGAAGATTTTGTCGTATTCCTTATCGGAATGCGCATCAATAAATTCTGGAAGGTGCATAAATGGCTGCCTGTGGCCCGATCCATGCTCAGGATGCTTGATGAACTGTATGAACATCCTGAGCTTGGTCTTCTTGGCCACGAACAGTGGATTGGCAGGACCACTGTTATGATGCAATATTGGAAATCCTTTGAGCACCTGGAAAATTTCGCAAAGGATACAACATCATCACATGTATCGACGTGGACACGCTTTAACAAACAGATCAATACAAGCGGAGATGTGGGTATCTGGCATGAAACATACCTGTCCGGGAAAGGGCGGTACGAGTGCGTATACAACAACATGCCTCAATTTGGGCTGGCAAAGGTTGGAAATCATATAAAAGCACAGGGAAATTACCTGTCTGCCCGGTCCCGAATAAATGCCTAATATTTCTCTCCTCCCCTGCCGGATATTCTATACCCCGATGTTCGCAAGATCACAGACCTCCAGCATGTATCGTCCATAGGAAAGCAGGCTGGCAACGAACAGATCGTAGGACCCGCCATCAAGGAAATTCACCGTCACATCCTCATCCAGGCCGGTCAGCACCATATCACTTCCTGTCGGAGAAAGAATCACCTCCGGGCCGAGATCTCCTGCAACAGGGCCAACAGCAAGGGTAATCTGACCGTCTGTCCGATAGACCGCCTCAAACCTGCACATCACCTGATCGCCAAGGTAGTTGCTTACCTTCAGCGGCCCGTCCACAGCATCGCCGACAACGAACAGCTTGGGCTGCGCTTGCGTGACAACATTGGTGGAGCGCAGGTGGTTGGCATACTCACCTGTGCGCAGTTGTCCATTCTTGCTGTATCGTGACCGCACCGTAATAGTTTTCTCAACATTGGGAGGAGTTGCTGACTCCCCTCCAAAATCAGGCGTGATGATGATTTTTGAGGGATTGTTGAGGCTGATGTTATCCTGCTGCACGATGTGGCCGTCAGCATCGGTCAGGAACACGCCCTGAGTCGGGTCTGCTTCGTCAAAGCCGATGTTGGAGCCATCCAGACGGAACCCGTAGTCCGCGCGAATCCAGTTCTGAAGCTTAGTATTTGTGTCATACGCCCCGCCGATATCAGGAGACTTTTCCGAATACGGAAGCCGCTCGTATTCCGCCTTCTGTGCTACGTCCTGCTTCAGTACCACGGAAGGCCTTGCTTTAACGTCAACACAGTCAGGCGGCAGGTCGTCAGTGGGCAGATCCAGGCGAACAGGCAGGGTGGTGACAAAAGAGACAAACCCGGACAGATTGATGGTGTTGCCGTCAGCAAGCTGGCGGATCACCTCTTCCCTGAATGCCTCAAGAACCGCTTTGGCAGTATCTACTGGGATGGTCGGGTTATGCAGATGGATTTGCTTTGCCAGAGCATCATAGTCCAGAGTCTTGCGGGCAATCGGTCGTGCAGTGGATGACGGGGGATTTGTCAGGTAGTTCTGGATAATCTTGTATTGGATCGGCATAACGTGCTCCTTGTGTTGAAGGGATATTTTTTATACCGGCTTATCGGTACAGACTGTTTTCAAAGTAAAACTTCCGAACAGATAGCGCAACAGGTAATATCGGATTATCCCGACCGATATGTCCGGCTGATCAAATGCATAGTCGCGTGCCTCTCCTGAGCATGGTCACCCTTTGGTTCCGAGCATGGTCATCGTCCAACCCTGAGCATGCTCACCGTTTGACTCCGAGCATGCTCGTAGATGTTACGAATGCGGGGGTTCGTGTGCAGGGGAGGCGGTGGGACGGAGGAGCTTTGCTCCCTCAGACTTACCATATTTTACAAGCCTGTTTTTTTCTTGTTTTATGGGCAGTATTTGAGATAAAATTTATTAATTATCAATTATTCAAAAAGAGAGAGATTTATGATTCAAAGCAAATGGTTTTTCAGACAAATAGTTCCTCTACTCTTTCTTCTCATTCTCCTCAGTACCACCGGATGCACAGTAATACCTCATAAACTTGGGCCGTTTCCAGAAAAGCAACTCATTGTTACTGATGGAAAAGGAGACATGTTAAAACCTTTCGGAAATATATCCCGAGAGAAAAACCTTTACAGCTCCATCCTTGAGCTAAAACATCCCATTCGCTGTAGTCAGGATAAAAAAGATTATCTGAAGAAATCTGCTGAAGAAATCGCCAAGCAATTAGGAGCAGGAAAAGACGTTGTCATCTATCTCCACGGAGGAATGAACGTTCAGGTCAAGGCATTGAAACGAGCCCAAGATTTATTAAACTATACGAAGGAGCATAAACAAGATGCCCCTTATTTTGTTTTTATCAATTGGCAGAGTTCATTATATAGTAGTTACCGAGACCGGTTATTTGCTATCCGCGAAGGCAAGGACTACCGAACTTACGATGGTACCACCTCTCTTCTCAAGGAATTGCCCAACGACCTTGCCGGACTTTTTTTCTACCTCCCAGCAGACCTCCTTACTGGGGTCGCAAGAAGCCCACTTTCTCTGGAGAGGGCCTTTGTTAACACCCACTGGTTCAGCTTGGATAATGAGATTAACTGTTATGCAGCGCCGGACAACAATCCTCTTTAGCCGGGACAATAATGCTGATACTGATAATTTCCTATCTGACATATCCCTCTGGTACCACTTAAATAGCTGGAACACCTGGATGAAAATGCTCTTCTATTAACTCCCTTAAGTCCTTTTCTCTCCTTATTTTACGCATAATCTGAACAA
>NZ_JALAAI010000059.1:0-22839 GCF_052785085.1 Candidatus Electrothrix sp. | reverse complement strand
AGGAAATAGACCAGGTCGCAGTGAACCGCGGGCTGTGAAGCGTCGTCCAAAGGCCTACCCTCGTTTGACAGTACCAAGAAGACAAACGGCGTAATCCTGTGGTCAACCACTTAAGGTCGTGCCATTAGCCCGATACCCCTCTTCATCCTGGCCCTTTGCTCCCTTGGCAAGCCTGAGAGTCTGTGCCCAGGTTGCACCGTCTGCATGCTGGGAATCACTGAGCAACATGCCAAAGCCAGCAACAGCAGTGGCAAAACGGAAATCATTGCTGGTATCCTCCAGAGGAAGATCATTGTCTTTGACCACGGTACTGCGCAGGACAGATTCCTCCTTTTTCAGCGGTTTATAGCGAAGTTTGACAGTCATCAGCTCGTCAGTATATTGGCTTGCAGAAGTCGGTTCGTTTTTCTGGTACTTGAGCGGATCAACTGAGGGCTGACCAGTCGCTCCAACCGGGATCAGCTCATACAGAGCTGTGACCCTGTGGCCGACCCCGATTTCACCAGCGTCTTTTGTATCATCGTTAAAGTCTTCATCAGCAAGGGCACGGTTTTCATAGCCAATGAGCCGGTAGGCTCCGACCTTTGCCGGGTTGAACTCTACCTGGATTTTAACATCCGTTGCCAAAGCAAAAAGGGTGCCACTCATCTCCTTGACCATGACCTTTTTGGCCTCCAGCAGGCTGTCAATATAGGCATAATTCCCGTTGCCCTTATCAGCAAGGATTTCCATGGTGTCGTCATGATAGTTTCCCATGCCAAAGCCAAGGGCGGTCAGATAGACACCGGATTTCCGTTTTTCCTCAATCAGTTTCTGGAGTTCACCACGACTGGTGACCCCTACATTAAAATCACCGTCTGAGGCAAGGATTATCCGGTTATTACCGTTGGGAAGAAAGGCCTGTTCTGCCAGTTGATAGGCTGTCACAATGCCACTGGAGGCATGGGTTGAGCCGCCAGCACCCAGGGAGTCAATAGCTGTGATGATTTTCTGTTGTTCCGAGCCAGCAGTAGGGGAGAGCACAACATGGTCATTGCCAGCATAGACCACCAGGGAAATGCGGTCATTTTCCCCCAGCTGCCTGACCAGCATTTTCAAGGATGTCTGCAACAGGGGGAGTTTATTCGGTGCAGACATGGAACCAGAGACGTCAATCAGGAAGACCAGGTTTGATGGCGGCAGATCTTTTTTATCAATATCCTTTGCCTTGAGTCCGATCCGCACCAGCTTGCGGCTGTCATTCCAGGGACTGGGGCCAACTTCTGTTGTTACAGAAAAGGGGTGTTCGTTGTCTGGTTCTTGGTAATCATAGGAAAAATAATTAATCAGCTCTTCAATGCGCACAGCTCCTTTGACCGGGAGGCTGCCTTCGTTGATAAAACGGCGTACATTGCTGTACGAGGCCGTATCCACGTCAATGGAAAAGGTGGACAGGGGATCATTGTTTGTGCTGATGAAACCGTTTTCAGTCACCGCATTATAGGATTCTGTGTTCCATTCGGCCGCAGGTGGAGGGGTAGGTGGAGCGGGGGCTCTCTTCGCGATGGACATGGCTCTGTCTGGAGCTTTAGTCATTATCATACCTACTGTATCCTCGTCCATCATATCGACAACATTTTCCTTTTTCCTTTTTTGCTCTTCTTGGGGAGGCTCGTAATTGGCAGGTGGAGTTGCTGATGTGGTGGTTTGCGTTACTTCAGCTGCGTCATTTTTATCTGTTTCCGCCTTGAGATCAGAGGTTACCTGCTGTGTTGTTTCTTTGACCTCAGCATCTTTTCGGGGAGACTCGGAACACGCGGTCAGGGTGAAAAAGAGGATCAGGGGAATGATTGTTCTGATGTTCATGACGGACTCCTGTTTGTTGGTTTGCCGGTTACAAAAATGAGTTCTTGGTTGCTTTGTTTTTCTATTTTCGAGGTGTGCAATAATATATGCATTAAACTTCGTTCTACTCATTACACGATGATAAAAAAAACGGCAATACATTTGGATATATTCCTTGAGCAGGCTCTGTGCAAAGGAATCCCATGGTGAAGGCTGACATAAAAGAGCAGCAGAGAAGCATGAGGAAACAAAGAGGTCACGGCGTTGCGGAACTGGATCGTTTCTTCGGGTGATGGATATGGTGCAGGGGCACGGCGCGCCGTTGCCCCTACCGGAAATCCTAATATCTCAGGGTTTCATGTCATCCCGTTGTAAGGGCGTTTCTGCCCTGCACCCAAAAAAAGCGGCCCCTACAGCATCCGCACCGCACCCTTATCTGCTGAGGCTGCGAAACGGGCATAGACCTGCAAGGATTTGGGCACGTTTCGTTCCCGATCCGGCGTAAAGGCGGCATCGCCGCGTACCTCTTCCTCCTTGCGACGTTGAGCAAGCTCTTCCTCGCTCACCTGAAGGCTGATGCTTCGTTCCGGGATGTTGATATCAATGGGGTCACCGTCCCGAACCAGGCCGATGGTTCCGCCGCCCGCTGCTTCCGGGGAAACATGGCCGATGGACAGACCGGCTGTACCGCCGGAAAAACGTCCGTCCGTGACCAGAGCGCATTCCGCACCCAGGTGCATGGACTTGAGGTAGGAGGTGGGGTAGAGCATCTCCTGCATCCCCGGCCCGCCCTTTGGCCCCTCGTAGAGGATAAAGACCACATCACCGGCTGTAATTTCCCCGGCCAGAATGCCCTCGCAGGCAGCCTCCTGAGAATGATAGACCTTGGCCTTGCCCTGAAAATGAAGGATGGACGGGTCAACTCCGGCGGTCTTGACAATACAGCCGTTCTCGGCAATGTTGCCGTACAGCACAGCCAGTCCGCCGTCTTTGGAGTAGGCATGATCCGCACCCCGGATGCAGCCTGTTTCCCGATCCGTATCCAAGGCATCATACATGGTATCCTGTGATCCCATGACCAAATTGCGGCCCTGATTGCCCGGCGCACTGGCATAGAGACTGCGGGCGGTCTCCGTGGCGGTCTCCCGCATAATATCATATTGATCCAAAGCCTGAGCAAGGGTCAGACCGTCGGCCCGGCTGACTGCCGTGTCCAGGAGTCCGGCCCGGTCAAGCTCGCCGAGAATTCCCAGAATGCCGCCTGCCCGGTTGACATCCTCCACATGATACGGAGAAGAAGGAGCCACCTTGCAGAGATTGGGCACCTTGCGGGACAGGGCATCAATGTCCTGCATAGTGAAATCCACCCCGGCCTCATGAGCAATTGCCAGGATATGGAGCACGGTGTTGGTGGACCCGCCCATGGCGATATCCAGGGCCATTGCGTTGTTAAAGGCGGCCTTGGCGGCAATGGAGCGGGGCAGAACCGAAGCGTCTTCTTTTTCGTACCAAACCTCGCACATCGCCACGATACGGGCGGCTGCCTGCTCGAACAGGGCAAGGCGATTGGTGTGGGTGGCCACCACGGTGCCGTTGCCGGGCAAGGATAGTCCCAGGGCCTCGGTCAGGCAGTTCATGGAATTGGCTGTGAACATGCCGGAGCAGGACCCGCAGGTGGGGCAGGCCGCCTGTTCCACTGCTGCGATTTCCTCGTCCGAGACCGCCTGGTCGCCTGCCATGACCATTGCATCAATCAGGTCGTAACCGCGCTCCTGTCCCTTGATCCGACCCGCCTCCATCGGCCCGCCGGAGACAAAGACCGACGGGATGTTCAGGCGCATGGCAGCCATCAACATCCCCGGCGTGATCTTGTCGCAATTGCTGATGCAGATCATGGCATCCACCTTGTGGGCGTTGCACATGTACTCCACCGAGTCGGCGATCAGCTCGCGGGAGGGCAAGGAGTAGAGCATCCCGTCGTGGCCCATGGCAATGCCGTCGTCAATGGCGATGGTGTTGAATTCGGCGGCAAAGCAGCCCTGTGCTTCAATCTGTTTTTTCACTTGCTGGCCGATCTCGTGCAGATGCACATGCCCCGGCACCATCTGGGTGAAGGAGTTAACCACTGCGATAATAGGTTTGCCGATCTGTTCCTCGGTCATGCCGTTGGCCCGCCACAGGGCACGGGCACCGGCCATTCTTCTGCCTTGGGTTGTTTCATTGCTGCGAAGGGGAATTGCCATGTTGCTTCTCCTGTGGTAAAATATCTTGCTGAACATACTTGTGAGTTTCTGTCAAACTCACAATCTGCATTCCGGTTCCCCATCTTTGTTGAACATGCTTATGAAGAGCCGATTTGTCCTGTTTGTTGCACAAATACCTTGTCTGTTTTCAGAAAGTAATCGTGTCGTTTTGGATAGACAGTATAAAATATCATATTTGGAGAAAACAATGAATATAAAAAGAAGATTTGTAGCGTTCTGGGCAGTTGTATCGGCCACGTTCTTGGGATTCTTAACTGTTGCCGCGTTCTCTCAGGCAGCAGATAGTCTTACCGGTCGATTCTCCATCCTTTGGGGGGATGGTTACCCCGGTTCTGGTGTGGAAGCAATCCGGTATACCCTTACAGACCGTTCTGGTCATGTTGTTACCTTATTAGGTATTGATGAGGAACTTGAGCAGTCACTGGGTGGAGTACTATCATTCAATAAGAAAGATGTCGAGGTGGAGGGGGATTGGGGGGTATCTTCTTTCAGTCAGAATGGAACTGCGGTTTTCAAGGTGAACTCTGTGCAGCTCCTTCCCTCTGCGTCTTCCCTGGAGTCTAAGATGCAACAGAGTGCTGCCCCGCTTGTTGCTGGTTCCAAACCCTGGGTGTCTATTATGTGCAAGTTTTCCGATCATGCGGATGAGCCTAAAAATCTTGCCTATTTTAAGAATATGTACGCAAAGGTATACCCTGGCATGGATCATTACTGGCGTGAGGTGTCGTACAATACGATTGATATTGCAGGCAGTACTGCCTACGGCTGGTTTACCTTACCCAGGCCGGAATCATATTATAACCCGACAGATACCCAAGGAGGAACCGATCTTAATTTGCTGGCTGCTGACTGCATTGCTGCTGCAGACCCTAGCGTGAATTTTTCTCTCTACGAGGGGATTAATATGATGTTTAATACAAATTTCGATAATGGGTTTGCTTGGGGTGGGGGCGGTTACATGACCTTAGACGGAGTGAGCAAAAGCTGGAGTGTGACTTGGGAACCACCATGGGGATACTCTTCTGTTACTGTTATTGCTCACGAAATGGGGCATGGATTTGGCCTGCCACATTCCTCTGGTGCCTACGGGAAAACCTATGATAACATATGGGATGTGATGAGTGATTCATGGGCTAATTGCAGCAATTCAACCCATGCAACGTATGGTTGTCTCGGGCAGCACACTATTGCCTATCATAAAGATAGATTGGGCTGGATTCCCGCCTCGCAGAAATTTGTGAGTGACGGGAGCGGTGCTCTTCTTACGTTGGACCAGCTGGCCTTGGCTTCAACGACAAACTACAGGATGGTTCAGATCCCTATTGATGGCTCTTCCACTCATTTCTATACAGTGGAGGTTCGCAAAAGAAGCGGATACGATGTGAAGTTGCCCGGCAACGCAGTTATTATTCACGAGGTAGATACAACTCGTTTACGTCCAGCTTATGTGGTTGATTCAGACGGGAACGGAGCTACCGGTGATGATGGTGCAATGTGGACAGTTGGGGAAACGTTTACTGATACGACCAATGGTATTACGGTAAAGGTGGTGTCTGCTACTTCAGATGGGTTTCAGGTGGCTATTAATGGCGGCAATGTCAATATTGTTCCACAGTTGATGCTGCTACTAAAGTAGTTATTCTTCAGTCTTTATTGCCAGCCCTTGCTTTCTTTGAAGAAGCGGCAAGGGGGTGTGCAGGGGGCAACCGGCGGTTGCCCTGTCATTGATACAAGGGGGTGGCGACCGGCTGGTCGCCCCTGCATTACCTCAATTCGCTCAAATCGGAAGCTCTGCTTTCCTGGTTATATAAAAAAGTCTTCTTCTTCCGCATAAGCAACATAATGATATCCATCTGGGCCACAGTTTTTTTTCAGTTTGGTCAGCACGTTTTTTATGAATTTCGGTTTATCATAGGGTCCAGCAATATAAAAGGGCATACCATCTTTGCCAAACTCAAACGAACGTGGACAGGCTGCACTGTCGATGTCACCAAAGATTTTTTTCGCCTCCCGGTAGTCCTTATGCGGTGAAAGACCCAGGCCTGCGGCATATTTTCCTGCTCCTTCAACAAGTTTTCTGGCGCAGGTGGGATGGATTTTTTTAAAGCCCCCTTGTTCGTTAATTTTTTTCATAAAAGAAGGATAGGTTTCTTCGTTAAACATTCTGAGAAAGCTGTCTTTGATGCCAAGACAATAGACGTCCACAAGAAAAACGCTTGCAAGGATATCGCCATTGGTTGTTTTTCGAGTGATAACGACTGGCCCGATACCTACGTCGTTCTGCGGGTCAAAAAGCTGCCCTGCCTCCCAGCATTCAAAGATTGGAGCACTCAAGGCTAGATGCATTGCCCGGTAATGGTTAAACGCACCTGTCAGGCCCTGTTTTTTTTGTGCTGCTTTACGGGCCTTGCTTTTTGCGGCCTGTTTGTCCTTTTTCTTTTGCAGTCTTTTCTGATTTAATGCCATATTCTGTTTGTTCTGTTGAGGTTGGAATTTCTTGATTCAGGCCGATCCTGCCTTCTTGTGCGGGGAGTTTTTTTCAAACTCACCGGTAAGTTCCCGGCAAACCCAGCATTAGTTGCATTGTTTTCCGGGTGCAGGCAGTGTCTTCTCTCTGCGGTCAAAGGTGTTGACAGCGATATGAAGCTACATCATAATAAGAGGAAGCATAGTAATACGATCTTACGAGGAAAGAAAGTATGTCGGGGATAAAAATCCTGAAAGCCGACATTGATTCCTGTTTTTCATAATGTAGGGGGGAGATACATGCCGACAATATCAATGTTCTATGGCATACTGATTCTGATGTATTTTTATGATAACAAAAAGCACAGCGTTCCACATATTCATGCGGAATATGGAGAACATCATGTCACGGTTGCCATTGAAGACGGCTCAGTTCTCGCCGGGAGCCTTCCGAAACAAAAAATGAAATTAGTCCAGGCATGGATGGAAATCCATAGAGAAGACCTGCTGGCCGATTGGAAGCTGGCCGTTGCCGGTGAACCTATTTTCAGAATTGATCCTTTAAGATAACAGAGGAAGAGATGGATACTATTATTAAAGCCGTTCCAATGAAAGATTACAAAATAGAAATCCTCACCGAAAGCGGAGTCTCCGGGATATTTGATGTGAAACCCTATCTAAACGGAAGCGCATTCAGGGAACTCAGAGACGAAACATACTTTCAACTTGTCCGTCCCGCTCATCGCGGCATCATGTGGCCGAACGAGCAGGACTTCAGTTCCGACACGATCATTTGGGATATTGAGAATTCTCAGGGTGAAAACAAGTTGGAGACAGCGGCGTAAATATGTTTCATCTGCCCTGCCTGCGCCTCTGTTTATCCCAAGCCAAAAGCTTATCGTAGAACCCCTTCATATTGAAGGTGATACCAAGGATAGTAATCTGCGGTTCGATAAATTTGCGGATCCGTTCACCACTGCGATGATGGGTTTGCCGATCTGTTCCTCGGTCATGCCGTTGGCCCGCCACAGGGTGCGTCCTCCGGTCATTCTTCTGCCCTGGGTTGTTTCATTGCTGCGAAGGGGAATTGCCATGTTACTTCTCCTGTTTTTTTACCATTGCATTGGTTGCATTATTTTCCGGGTGCAGGCAGTGTCTTCTCTCTGCGGTCAAAGGTGTTGACAGCGATATGAAGCTGCATCATAATAAGAGGAAGCATATTAATACGATCTTACGAGGAAAGAAAGTATGTCCGGGATAAAAACAGCTATTTCCTTGGATGAACATCTGTTCAATGAAGTCAAAGAGACGGCTCGTGACCTGAATACGTCCAGAAGCGGTGTGATCAGGCAGGCATTGCTTGAGTTTATGGAACGACGGAAGAATCAACGTCTGCTTGATCAACTGAATGAGGCATATAAGGACGGGCCGACAGAGGAAGAAGAGAATATTGCCCGGTAAAGGATTCTGGAAGGGCGTACCGCAGGTCACCGCCTGCGGGTTTCAGGTGGATTTACTTTTTGCCGGAGAACAATTTATCGTGCAGCCTGGCGGCTTTTTCACGGTAAAAAAGTACCCGTTCCTGATACGATTTATCCTTCATCTTTTCGTAATGAGCATCACGTATCTTCCTTACCATTTCAACTGTCTTAATATTAATCTGCTCCATAAACCGTTACCTCTCTCGGCGAATATATCTGTACGGTTCTGTAACCGTTTTCAAGGTTGACCGCATTGAACAGGCGAATTTTCTCCGCCCGAACGATGTGCTTAAAATTCCAACTGACCAGCAGGTCGGCTTCCGTTACGGTTGCAATGGCGATATGCAGCCCGTCATCATAATATTTCGGTGTCAGGATGTTATGTTGCTGATAACCGTCAGCCAGCTCAACCATTTCTTCCGTCACACTGATCAGTTCTGCTGAATGCAGAGCGAGCAGTTCCTGATAGAGTTCCTGCACCGGAGCAGGAGCGTTTTCTATTTCGGCTGAAACTATCTCCGACAGCAACGGTTTAAACGTGCCGAGCCTGAAATCCTGCATCAGCCCGTTGGACCATTTGGTGAATTCGGAGTCAAAACATCCTCCGATGACAGATGTGTCAGTATAGATGCGTTGTATTTTCATCAGATGAACTCAAGACATTTGAATCTGTTTGAAACAACTTTCACGGTCGGTCAAACACCGCCCATAAGGGAGCAGGCATAGATTCTTTTTATGTTATCAGCAGTCAGCGTGTTTGTCAAAGCTGTCGCCGGGCAAAGCGGTTTCACTGCAAAGCAGTGGTCTGTTGGCCTGCGACCCGCAGCGGAGGCAGAGTCACAGGCACATCCGCAGCCTTGATCTCAGTCTCTTCCTTCTGAAAGTCACTGGTGAGTTTTATCTGCCCTGCCTGCGTTTCTGTTTATCCCAAGCCAAAAGCTTATCGTAGAATCCCTTCATATTGAAGGTGATACCAAGGATAGTAATCTACGGTTCGATAAATTCGCGGATCCGTTCACCACCGCAATGATGGGTTTGCCCATCTGTTCTTCGGTCATGCCGTTGGCCCGCCACAGGGTGCGTCCTCCGGCCATTCTTCTGCCCTGGGTTGTTTCATTGCTGCGAAGGGGAATTGCCATGTTGCTTCTCCTGTTTTTTTACCATTGCATTGGTTGCATTATTTTCCGGGTGCAGGCAGTGTCTTCGCTCTGCGGTCAAAGGTGTTGACAGCGATATGAAGCTGCATCATAATAAGAGGAAGCATATTAATACGATCTTACGAGGAAAGAAAGTATGTCCGGGATAAAAACAGCGATTTCCTTGGATGAACATCTGTTCAATGAAGTCAAAGAGACGGCTCGTGACCTGAATACGTCCAGAAGCAGGGTGATCAGGCTGGCATTGCTTGAGTTCATGGAAAGACGGAAGAATCAACGCCTGCTTGAGCAACTGAATGAGGCGTATAAGGACGGGCCGACAGAGGAAGAAGAGAATATTGCCCGATCAATGCGGAATGCGCAGTGTGATGAGAATGAAGTCGGGGTGGTTGCTCGGGGTGTTACCCCGAGCTTGTAGATATAACCCCGTTGGGGTATGGATTGCACGTTCACCTTTTGGGTTATGATCTGCGCTTTTGCTTTTCCCGGCCAAGGACTCTTGCGAAGAGTTCATTAAGGTTTACCCCGACCCCTGCTATATTTGGTTTCAGTTCCAAGAGATTGTTGACCGTTTCGGCTCCAGAGTCCTTCTCATCCATCTGCGCCTTGATCATTCGCAGCAGTTCTATTTGCTCATCTTTTCCGCTCGGTTCGACAAGCCCCAGCAACTCATGCACGTTATAGGCCCGTTTTGCTCCGTCGGGGCGGTAGCGTTCAATCCTGTCTTCCACATTATCCAGCAGGGTCTGGTAATCAGCCGTGACAGCGGGATCATCAGGCATGGGAATACGCTCACTGACCTTGAGCTTTTCAAAGCTGTCATTGATCGCTCGCAGGGAGAACCAGAGAAAGGACAGGAATTCTTTGCGGTGCGGACCATGTGTCCAGAGGTAGATACGCCGCGCCTCATGATCCGCCTTGACCACGGCCTCAGTACCACTTTCCTTATCCTCCAGCACTACCCCGGTGCGCCAGCAGAGGCAGTCCTTGATCTGTCCGTGCGTCCGTGCCGCTTGACCAGAAAACGGGGCATGACTGAGGGCGGCAAGAAGTCTTGGTACTGGAGGACAAAGCCCAAGGCATTTTCATAGTCAAAGCTGAACTTGGGTTCGGCTATCGGCAGGAGTTGAGGGATAAGAACTGCCTGCTCACCAAGGCTCCAGCACAGCTCAAATTTCTTCATCAGCTCCAGGATAAAGACATGGGTGGCTTCGGGCCAGGAGAGCTTTTCGTCCTTGGTATAGGGCAGGATATTTCCCAGGCTGTTCAGCCCCAGGGTGCCTCGGGCGTCCGCCACCTCTTCAGCATTGATGATTTTATAGACGGCCTCGGTGATCCAAACCGGGTCAAGCACATGCATGGCCTTGAGGACAAAGTCGCTGAAATGGACAGCTGCGCCTAAATCATGGAGAAAGTCCACCAGCACCTCCCGGCTCTGCGGTTCGCTGATGCCTGCTTCAGTACAGAGATCGCAATACTCCTCGCTGCTGATGTAAGGTCGATTCAGCTCCTCAATGCGCTCCTTAACCCGGAACCAGCTACCGGGCCAGCGGATGCCTATCATCTCTACCTTGGCGAGTTCCTTGAGCAGGGCCTTACGAAAGCGGGCAATGCCTTTACCATTTGCGCAAGAGGTGCGGAAAAAGCCTTTGATGGCTGGGTACTTCTGCATCAGGAAGGGGCGGTTGACATCAAAGGAGGGGTTGCTGTCGTGCTTGTTGAGAATGACTAAGATCGGCGAGTCACCGCCGAAGCTCTCAATATGGCGGAGCCAGTACTCCGGGCGTTCGTCCCGGCGACCGTCAAGTACCAAGACGTAGAGACTGCGTCGGGAGAGGAAGAACTGATGCGTGGCGTGCATGATTTCCTGACCGCCGAAGTCCCAGATGTTGACACGCAGGGGTGTATCTCCGTTTTCTTCCACCTTCCAGTTGCGGATGCTAATGCCGTGGGTGGTGTCTTCGTGGGTGTCGAAGTCCTCGTCAAAGAGCTGCTTGACCAGCGAGGTCTTGCCTGCTGCTCCTTCGCCGACAAGGAGGAGTTTGACTTGGTTGAGAGGTTGGTCTTTTTTACGCG
Source organism: Candidatus Electrothrix sp. (assembly GCF_052785085.1). NCBI lineage: Bacteria > Pseudomonadati > Thermodesulfobacteriota > Desulfobulbia > Desulfobulbales > Desulfobulbaceae > Candidatus Electrothrix > Candidatus Electrothrix sp. The sequence continues at coordinate 11,571 of NZ_JALAAI010000059.1, read as the reverse complement.
GTGGCGCATCGCCTGGTGGTCGAACATTTAAAGGGTTTTGCAAGGCAGTGAAATACTCCCTGATTGCCTCAATGCCTTGTTCGGCGATCTCTATAGGTGGAAATGTGAGAGGGTTGCCTTTAAGGTCAAGTCTTTCCAAATTATTAAGATGGTTAATCTCTGGTGGCAGCTTTGTGAGTTGATTGTAACTAAGGTCAAGTGTGGTCAGGTTGTTCAACAGAGTAATCTCTGTTGGTAGGATTGTGAGGCGATTGCCACTAAGGTAAAGCTTAGTCAGATTGTTCAACTGGATAAACTCTGGTGGCAGCTCTGTGAGGCGATTGCCACTGAGGTAAAGCTTGGTCAAATCGTTCAGCAGGCTAATCTCCATTGGTAGGGTAGTAAGCCGATTGCCCCAGAGGCCAAGCATGGTCAGGTTGTTCAACTGACTAATCTCTGGTGGCAGGGTAGTTAACTCCTCAGCTATTCCCGACCCAAAACACCTTAACATCTTGTAATGGTTAAAAACGGTAAAAAATAGATTGCGAAAGCTTTTTGCAAAATACTGATCTCGTAAGAAAAGATCGAAAACGGCTAATTTCTTAAAATCAGTATGACAGAAATGTCTTTCGTAAACTTTTTCCAGTCTTGTTTTCATTATTTCAGCTTGTTAAGTTCATTCAAACCGGGAATCGCTGTTAACTCCTTAAAGCTCAAATCAAGCACTGTTGCTCCACTTGCTCTAGCTTCCTCTATCACCTGCAACAGCTCTTCACCCGTCATAACCTATGACCTCAATCGTATTGATATCTTATGTCCCTCACTCGTCCGTCACAGGGGGATTGCCTTTCGCCCCTTGGGGATGGTCATGCGTCACAAGGGGATTGCCCTTCGCCCCTTGGGGATCATCGTGCGTCACAAGGGGATTGCCCTTCGCCCCTTGGGGATCATCATGCGTCACAAGGGGATTACCTTTCGCCCCTTGGGGATCATCGTGCGTCACAAGGGGATTGCCCTTCGCCCCTTGGGGATCGTCATGCGTCACAGGGGGATTGCCTTTCGCCCTTTGGGGATAGTCATGCGTCACAAGGGGATCGCTTTGCGCCCCTTGGGGATCGTCATGCGTCACAAGGGGATTGCTCTTCAGGCCAAAAAGGATATCCCGGAGGGACGCAACGTTAAAAGTGCAATGAATCGCAATACCTTATCGATTTGCAAACCAAACACCATAGTCATTTACTGGCTGATAGTTGGACGAGGATTTATCCAGCACTTCCAAATCACATAACGGAAATTCATACTTCTTACGTCCATGTCGCAACAACACAAGTATTCCATAGAGATCATCAATATCATCATCAAAAACATCATATTCTTCTTCGTCATCTTCATAAATACCCACTACCGTTACCTGATCTCCTTCTTGTAACGGCCCCTCCTCTTGACACTCAACAATCTCTGCCTCAAAGGGAAATTCCAGCTCATCCTCAAGATACTCCTGCCATACCTCATAGGCTGCCTCTTCACTCTCATCTTCAGCGCCATCTAAGATGTCCTGTATCCTCCTGTCTATTTCCTCTGACTCATCAGATTCTTCATCTATCCAATTAAAATCATGCTTGCTTTCAATATCTTCAATTGCTTTTACGACATCATCCACACTATCTCTGGTCGTTGTCTGTTCAATATCTTCTGGTGCAAGATACACTCTGGCCCAGTCCAACCCTTCTATTTCACAGTAAACAATCGTCTTATCAGATAGCTGCTTGAGACTCAGGCTATCCCAATCTATCCCAATCAAGCCGTCTTCTTCCTCAATTTCAGCAACCCGTCCCTGCCATCCGCCGATGTTGATATTTAAATCAAGTTCTTCAACATTTGGTTTTACAACGACAGAGTCACCTATTTGGAGTTTTCTTTGTGCCATAACAATTCCTTTTGAACAATATTTTAATATGTTGAGCTGGGTTGGATTGATGTCAAGAAAGAGGGAATGGATTCCCCACTGCAGCAATAAATCATCGTTGCGTGTTTGGCATGGCAGTCCCTGTATCATCATGATGATCTTGTTTTTTCGGTAACAGCTGCATAGTACACCTGTCAGCAGCAGGGAGCAAGAGGGAGAATATTCCGTTTTTTAAACTTCAGTGTTATGGGCCATCTTGATTCCGGCAACCCCGCCCCTTGCCACCGTAAAGGCCGCAACCTCAGCAGCCCCGGCAGCCAGCAGCACCTTGGCGCATTCATGGAGGGTGGAGCCGGTTGTGAAAACATCATCCACCAAGAGAATGTTTTTTCCTGAGATCTCGTTAGGTTTTTCAAGACAAAAGGCCTGGTGCAGATTATGACGTCGGGCCTTGCCACTGAGCCGGGTTTGAGGAACCGTTGCTCGTTGCCGTTTCAGCAGGTCAAAACGGATTTTATCCTGCCACTGAGAAAAGCAGACCTGGGCCAGAAGTTGAGATTGGTTGAATCCTCGCTCTCGTAATCGTTTGATATGGAGGGGGACAGGGAGGATAAGATCTGGTGGATTGAGATCTGTAAAGGCTGCTGTTTTTTTTGTTAAGGCAGCAAGGGAGGCGAGCCCGGTGAGATTGCCCTTGAATTTGAGTTGGCGCACCAGTATGCTGATGGGTTCCTGATAAAGAAAGCTGGACCGGGCCTTAGTCAGGATAAGGGGCTTTTCCAGGCAGCTGAGGCAGAGATGATTGTCACCGAGATAGAGAGGTGTGCCACAGCAGGTACAAAAGGGGGGCAAAATTTCGCTGGCATCATGATGGCAATTCAGGCAGAGCAGGGGAGGGTGGGAAGAAGAAAGCTGCTCTGTGCAGCCCAGGCAGCGGGCTGGGAAGAGCAGCTCTTGCAGAGCCAGTATGCCTTTGTGGAGGAAGGACATGGCCTCTGAAGGGATCAATTGACGGAGAGGTCAAATCAATCCTGAGAAAATCAGGCCATCGCCGCCTGAAGATTCTCGTCCAGCTTTGCCAGGAATTCTTCCGTGGTCAGCCAGCCTTGATCTCCGCCCACCAGCAGGGCCAGATCCTTGGTCATGTGTCCTGACTCCACGGTTTCCACACAGACTCGCTCCAGGGTTTCAGCGAATTTAACCACATCCGGGGTATTGTCAAAAGTACCACGATAGCTCAGGCCACGGGTCCAGGCAAAGATGGAGGCAATGGGATTGGTGGACGTGGCATTGCCCTTCTGGTGCTCCCGATAATGACGGGTCACGGTGCCGTGCGCTGCCTCGGCCTCTACGGTCTGGCCGTCTTCGGTCATCAGGACAGAGGTCATCAGGCCCAAAGAACCAAAGCCCTGCGCAACGGTATCAGATTGGACATCACCATCATAGTTTTTACAGGCCCAGACAAAGCCGCCTTCCCATTTCAGGGCAGCAGCAACCATATCATCAATCAGGCGATGCTCATAGGTGATACCTGCCTTGGCAAATTTATCAGCAAATTCTGCCTCAAAAACCTCCTCAAACAGATCCTTAAAACGACCATCGTATTTTTTCATGATGGTGTTTTTGGTGGACAGATACACGGGCCAGCCCAGGTTGAGGCCGTAGTTCATGCAGGAACGGGCAAAGCCCCGGATGGAGTCATCCAGATTGTACATACCCATTGTGCAGCCGGAAGACGGGAAGTCAAAGACCTCGTGTTCAATGGGTTCGCTGCCATCAGCAGGCTCGAATTTCATGGTCAGCTTGCCAGGGCCGGGGATGAGAAAGTCGGTGGCCCGGTACTGATCACCAAAGGCATGACGACCAATAACAATGGGCTTAGTCCAGCCAGGAACCAGTCTGGGGATATTTTCGCAGATAATGGGCTGACGGAATACGGTTCCACCGATGATATTTCGGATAGTGCCGTTGGGCGATTTCCACATTTCCTTCAGGTCGAATTCCTCCACCCGACCCTCGTCCGGGGTGATGGTGGCACATTTAACCCCAATCCTATGCTCCTTGATTGCATTGGCCGCATCCACAGTGATCTGGTCGTTGGTCTCGTCCCGTTTCTGGACTGACAGATCATAGTATTTCAGGTCAACGTCCAGATAGGGCAGGATCAGTTTTTCCTTGATAAAGGCCCAGATGATGCGGGTCATCTCGTCGCCGTCAAGCTCGACAATGGGGTTTTTTACGTGTATTTTACTCATTGTTCCTCCGAAGGTTTTCTATATCTAAAAAGTTGTAAGACAGTTTCGTCAGGTGATACTCCGCAACAAGGTACAAAGACATACCATTTTTTGCGCTTACACTACCATAAGTCAAATTTTGAAAGCAAGAAAGACCGACAGAATAGCCGATTACTTCTGCCTCGTCAATAATACAGCATGGTTATGTTTTGGAAAAAAGATGATTTTTAGAAGTATCTATGCTATATACGATATATGTTGGTAATGTAACAATATTGTGCGAAATTAATCCTTCCAACTGAACTTGAGACGCAATGACGCAGGAATCAGAGAAAAAACAACGTCGTCTCGGCGTACTTATTGGCGGGTCCGGGTTGATCGGCGGTACCCTTGCCCATTATTTTAAGTCCAAGACCCCAGAAGAGTTTGATATCCGGGCCCCGAGTTCCAAGAAACTCTCTATCAGGAATTCGCAGGATATTGTTTCCTACCTCAAGAGGGTACGGCCGGATTTTGTTATTAATGCGGCAATGGCCTCCCTGGATTCAGATGCCCAACTGGCCTTTGAAACCAACTATCTTGGAACGGTGAATATGGCCCGTGCCTGTTCAGCATTGAATATTTCCTATATTCACATGAGTTCTGCTGCTGTTCTGCCCCATGGAAAAAATATTACAGAGGATAATCGTCTCCCGCTGAGCCCTGAGATGACCAATTATGCCAAATCCAAGCTCATGGCAGAAACCACATTGGCGCATATGGGAGAAACAATGGGACTGGACTACACCGTTGTTCGGGTTGCGATTGTCTATGGTGAGCATGATCATAAGATTCAGGGATTCCACCGCCTGTTGTTTAGTATTGCTGATGAATCCATGCCCTTTCTTTTTACCAAGAGAAAGGTGGAGCATTCCTACAGTAATGCGAATAAACTCCCCTATTTTGTCCACCATGTCTTGAACCATCGGGAAGAGTTTTCCTGTCAGACCTATCATTTTATTGATAAAGATCCTGTCTATCTTGATGAGTTGATTCTGAAGATCAGGGCCTATCTTGAACTGAAAAAACCCAGAGAAGTCTATATCCCCTATTCTCTGGTCAGGCTCGGGAAATTTTTCTTAGACCTGTTGACAAATTTTCTCGGTTGGTTTGGTATTGTCTCCCGTTTGCCGCCCGAGTACATGTTTCTGAGAGATATGTATCAGCACCAGACCTTATCGTCAGAAAAGTTGGCGCTCTTCCGATCTGTTGATCCGGCTCCGGAAGAAGATATCTACACCCGATTGCCCAGTCTGATTATTTACTATCTGACCCGTTGGGGACATCTCAACTTGATTACCCGTTATAAAAACGAATTTTTTGCAGATAGTCTGGAAGAGGATTTTCTCTATCATCCTGAAGGATTATTAGAGAGCATTCATAAGGACTCCATAGCACCTTTTGCAGAGTTGGTAGAAGCGGCAGATGAGGAGTCATCCCACTTGTCAAAGCGATGAAGATGCAGGATAATTGGTTCGGGTTGAGTTTAGAGAAAAAAAGGCAAGAAACCTGGTTGTATGAATGATCTATAATAATATCATCTATTTTTTAGCAGTGGCCTTTGTTATTTCTGTTTCCACTGCACCAGATCAGACCTGGCTTTCCCCCTGGCTTGGTGTTCCCTTGTTTGCTCTGCTTCTTTTTGCCTTTTCCCTTTTTGCCAAGAAACTGTTCAGCCCTGACCGCGTCATCAGCTCGCAACAGTATTTTGCTGCGGAAAAGAAAGCAAGTCTGTTGGCAACAGCCCTGTACATCACCTCATTTTTTACATGTGATCTGAAGTATTATACCCAGCCCCTGTCCTGGGATAATACCTGGCCAACTCTGACCAACCTGTTTAGCCTGCTCCTCTTTTTTGTTTTTTTGACCCTGATGTGGCTGCGGGCCCTGCCTCGGTATCAGCGGATTTTTCACAGTTCGGTTTCCCGGCTTGACTTTGTTTGCAATAATATACGAACCAACCTGACGATTATTCTCCCCTGGCTGATTCTGTCATTTTTCTTTGATCTGCTGAATACTGTTCCTGTTACCGGGATGAAAAACTGGCTCAACGGGATCTGGGCTGAGTTGTTTGTTTTTGTGGCTTTTTTGGTGCTGCTCATCATATTATTTCCACCTCTTATACTTCGTCTCTGGGGTTGTCGTCCCATGGAACCAGGACCTCTTCGTGAGTCCATAGAGCGATTTTTCCGTCGGCAAAACTTTTCTGCTAAGATTTTTTACTGGCCCCTTTTTGAAGGACGCATAGTGACAGCTGGCGTGATGGGGATTGTGGCCCGATATCGTTATCTCCTCCTGACTCCTGCGTTGTTATCGGCTTTGGAGCAGGAAGAGCTGGAAGCGGTTCTTGCCCATGAAATCGGTCATGTGAAGCACTATCATCTCGTTCTCTATCTTTTTCTCTTTTTTGGGTTCAGCCTGCTTGCAGATGCCATATTTGTGCCGCTTTATCTTTTTTTCCTCAATACAGACTGGTTTTATCAGGTGCTGGGCTGGTCCCGGACCTCCATTGATACGCTGCTCAATATTTTTGTTGCCGCAAGTATCTTTGTTTTGATGCTGCTTTATTTCCGTTTTCTCTTTGGATATTTTATCCGGAATTTTGAGCGACAGGCTGATCTTCATGTTTTTACCGCACAAAAGACCGCTTTTCCCTTGATTCGTTCTTTTGAAAAGATTGTTGCCATGAGCGGTAATATCCGTGATAAAAAGAACTGGCATCATTTTGGGATCGGAGAACGGATTGATTTCCTTGAAAAGTGTGGACATGATCCGAAATATATTCACCTCCATAACTGGAAGGTGTATGGCAGTCTTGCTGCCTATTTTTTTCTGATCAGTATAGGAACCTGGTCATTACACCATCTGGATACGAAGAAACTTTCTGAGCAATCCCAAACTCGTTATGCCAAGGTACGATTTGAGGAAAAAATAGAACAGGATCCAGGCAATAGCCAATGGTTAAAATTACTCGGTGATGTGATGCTGGAGCGTGGCAAGGAAAGAGCAGCTCTCCATGCCTATGAAAAGGCGATCCAGTCTCTTCCGGTTTCTCCTGAATTGATGAATAATCTGGCTTGGCTCCTGCTGACAGCAGAAGACCATAGCCTGCGTGATTCTGTCCGTGCCCTGGTGCTTGCCCGCTCAGCTGCCCGTTTATCTGAGCAAGGGTATATTCTTGACACATTTGCCACCGCCCTTTGGGCCAATAAGAGGATTGAGGAAGCTGTTGCGATGACACGCAAAGCTGCTGCAATTGATCAGGAGAATATTGCCTATTATCAGGAAAGGCTGGATACCTTTCAACAGGAAGCTTGGGAAGGGGATATTCTTCGTCCAGAATGAGTTGTGTCATGACAAAAATATCTTTGATTTTTTTGTGCTTTTTTGTTGTAACCAGTGGGGTCCGGGCGGATTTGGTGGGGCCCACTCCCTCGGAGGTCTATAGCCAGGTTATGCAGATTGAGAAAGAGGTTGATCTGCTCCGGCACTATTTTGGAGTTGATCAGGAAAAGAAAGCTGCTATCTATCAAGGTAATCTCCGTCCCAGACATGTTTGGGAAAAGAGCTATCTTATCCAGGTCAAGATCAATGTGCTCCGTAAAAAAATAGGCTTACCCCGCAATGAACCGAATTATATCGAACCGGAACTGAGCATTTCTTCTGGCATGGTTTTTGAGCAGAGCCAGCGTCTCTTGACAGAACTGCGTATATTAAAAAAACGGCTGGGTATCACAGAGCAGGTCAGCCCGCCGCAGCAATACACAGGCAAGCAATCAATTGATGTCTTTAACAGGCTGCATTATATCTCCTATCAGCTTGATGTGATTAATCGCGAAGAGATTAATCCCAATTATGTCTTTGCTGAAGTTATGAGGATGTTTGATGATATTGCCAGCCTTCTAAAGATGTTACATATTCGTGACCAGACCTATCCTCCTGGTAAACAGAAAGAAGTAACGCCAGCAGATTCTTTAGCTGCCACCTTTGAGTTATTAGCTGAAATTCAGCGCTTGCAAAAAAATGTCGGTATTGAGCAGACAGACTTTTCAATTTTTCGAAAAAAAGAACAGGTTTTCCCTTCAGATGTTTTTAGTTTAGTCAGTATGGCCTTGGCTGAATTGCAGACCATTAAGGCCTATAGCGAGCTGAATCATTATGTCACCCCACCTGCTGTTACCCACGAAAGAAAAAAACCGAACGATGTCCATCAGCTCCTCCGCTGGACCACAAGGATGCTTCGTCAAATAAGATCATTATAATAGGTTTGTTGCTATGATAGAAAAACGAGTAGGCGCGTTTTTCGGGTTGGGGCAATTTGGTGTAGGAAAAAAAATTCTTTTCCTGAGCTACGTACTCGTGATCATTTCTATGACCACTGTTGGCTATTATGGCTATCAACATGCCGGAGCAGCCTATCGTGATAAGGCATTGACTCTTGCAGGGCAAGGAGTACGTGATACAAGCAGGGGAATAACCGAGTCATTACGAGCTATTCCCCGTGATCTCTCTTTTGTCTCTTCATTTTATGCTATGAAGCAATACCTGTACTGGCAGGACCTTGATGTTGATTATAAGGCCAGTGACTGGAAAAACGTGACCCTGGAAACCTTTCGCTCCTTTCTTCTTTCTAAAGGGTATTATCATAAACTTCGTTTTATTAATACGCAGGGGGTTGAGCAGATATCTGTACGGTATAACAAAGAAACAGATAGTGTTTCTACTGTTCAGCCGGAAGACTTGCAGGATAAACAACATCGTGATTATTTTCTTGAATCAATGAAAAATGGCAGTGAAGAAATTTTTCTTTCTGCAATGAATCTGAATGAGGAGCATGGCAAGATTGAAAAACCTCATGTGCCAGTACTCCGTTTTGCCCGGCCAGTGTTTGGCGATAATGATGTCCGTTATGGTGTGGCTGTCTTAAACGTCTATGCTGATTTTTTTCTGGAACGGGTTGGGAAAAATGTTGAGGCAAACAGGAAGAGATATCTTGTTTCTGCAACTGGAGAGTATTTTTATCATCCCCAGGGAAAGGCATGGACCCATCTCTTGGGTGAACAGTCTGGTTTTCAGGTGGATTTTCCGGAAATATTTGCCAAAATTCAAGAATATGAAAGTGGAGTCTTTACCTATGACCAGAAGATTATCGGTTTTGAACGCATTTATCCCCATCCTTATACCATAGATACTTTTTGGATTCTTATTGAAGTCATGGATGAGGATGTTGTTATGCAGCAGCTCCAACATTTTATCCTGACTTTTATCCTGATTTTTTTTACAACAATATTGATAGTTTTTCTGGTCACGCGCTACGTTATTGGTGGTCTCGTTGACCCCTTGCTTGTGATCAACCGCCAGTTACGGCGACTGAGTCTGGGCCAGGTGGAACACAGAGAAGACATACAGTACAGCGGAAAGGATGAAATCGGCCAGATGATGCAGTATACCGGCAAAATGGTAAAGTATTTTGAAGATCTTTCCTGCCAGGCAGACAGGATTTCAGCTGGCAATTATACAGAGTCTGTTGCTGTGCTTTCAGAGCAGGACAGGTTGGGCAATGCTGTGAATAATATGACCTTGATGATCAGGGAAAATCAGCAGAAAAATGAAGATCAGACCTGGCTGGCCCAGGGGAGTGAACAGTTGGATAATTTACTGCGCGGCGAGCAGAGCCTTGAAGAGATGGCAAAGAAGGTGGTTGTTTTTTTATCCTCCTATGTAGAGGCTGCTGTTGGTGCTTTCTATCTGAGCGATGATAAGGACAGCTTGCATCTCTATGCCAGTTATGCGTATAAAAATAACAATAAAAGCGTCCATGAGTTTCAGCACGGCGAGGGAATACCAGGGCAGGTCGCTGTAGAGAAAAAAATATTGGTTCTTCATGAGGTGCCTGCACAATACCTTCAGGTGTGTTCCTCCCTTGGGACGGCTGACCCTGTTTGCTTGTTAGTTGCTCCTTTTCTCTATAATAATCAGGTCAAGGCTGTTATTGAGCTTGGTACGTTTACCCATTTTACAGATTTGCAGATCAGTTTTCTCCAACAGATGGAGGAGCGTGTTGGCATTGCTGTGCATTCTGCTCAGTCCCGTTTACGTGTGCAGGAAATGCTCCAGATAACTCAAGAGCAGGCAGCAACCCTGCAATCTCAGCGAGAGAAATTGCAGGCCTCCAATGAAGAACTGGAGGAGCAAACCCAAAGGCTACAGGCTTCTGAGGAAGAGTTGCAGGCAAATCAGGACCAACTGGTGGCAACGAATGAAGAGCTTGAGGAAAAGAATACATCGCTTAATCGGCAAAAGCAGGCCATTGAACAGGTGAATAAGGAATTGCGGGCTTCCAGAAGAGAGATTGAACGCAAAGCTGAAGAGGTGAGCCGGGCCAGCAGGTATAAATCAGAGTTTTTGGCCAACATGTCTCATGAATTACGCACCCCACTTAATAGCTTGTTAATACTTACCCAGGCATTGGAGTCCAATAAGCAGGGCAATCTGACAGAAGAGGATATTGAAGCAATCAAAGTGATTCGTCATAGCGGTAATGAATTGCTTTTCCTGATTAATGATATTTTAGACCTTTCAAAAATTGAAGCAGGTCATATGATTCTTGTTCAGGACCATATTCCGGTAGCTGATTTCCTGGCTCAACTGAAGAGAACTTTTCAAAGGCAGGCTGAACAGAAGGGGTTGTCACTTTTTTTCAATCTTGCAGATGGGGTGCCAGAGCATATCAGGTCAGATAGAAAACGTTTGGAACAGATACTGAATAATTTTCTTTCCAATGCAGTGAAATTCACAGAGCAGGGAGAAGTAATTGTGTCAGTTGCTCCGGTGCAACCTGATGTTGTCTTTCGTCGCTCTGATCTTGCTCCGGAAAAGACTCTTGCTGTATCGGTCCAGGACAGTGGTATTGGTATTCCCCAGGCCAAACAAGGGATTGTATTTGAGGCCTTTCGCCAGGTCGATGGTGGAACAGCACGAAAATATGGTGGTACTGGTCTTGGGCTCTCCATTGCCAGGGATCTTGCAAGGCTTCTGGGGGGCGAAATACATCTGGAAAGCAAAGAGGGAAAAGGAACCAGGTTCACCTTATACAGGCCCCTGACAGCCTTTCTATAAAATGGACATAAAGGGTAATGATTCGATATCGCTTAGGTTATTTGGCAAAATGAGGCTTGCTTTTTTCAAAAACGGTTGATCTGCGTACCGGATATTTTCGGTTTATGGTAGAGTACTCTTGAATCGAAAGATAAAATGATTGAAATTCAGTAAGTTAAGAAAGGCTTAAAATTGAGAAAAGAGTGCAAAATATCAGAGAAAGGTTTCAAATCTCCACTTAATGTCCTTTTTTTTCTATCGTAAAATTATACGATTAACCCCATTACAAAAAAAGCATGTCAGGGGCCTGTTATA
>NZ_JALAAI010000058.1:0-22867 GCF_052785085.1 Candidatus Electrothrix sp. | reverse complement strand
TGAAGAGAAAGTTAGCTGGACGGCCAGGAAAATAGTCACATTGCTATAGGGAAGAACGCCTGAGTCTCTCCAGAGAGAGCAAAAATGCTCAACAGGCGTATATCGTTGTCGTGTCCGGGAATTGCTGACAAAAGTATTTGACGTATGACTCTCCAAACTGAAAGATAATCGGGGAAAAGCGCGGATTGTCGAACGAATCCGTTGAATCTGCTTCAGATTTTGTTCCGCAACAGCACCTTGATGCATGTCTGCTTTCAGGCAAGCAATGATAGCTTGTAAATGCATTACTCCAGGTAAGCGTCCACGAACTCTCTCGGCTTCAGAACCTCTATTTTCTTATATCCAGAGATGTTCAGTAAGTGTTTATCCCCACTAACAATCAGCTTGCTTCCGCTGGCAATTGCACACTCAATAAATTTGTTGTCATCAGGATCTTCGCAGATTATCTCTTTGATGCCTTCTGTTCCGACAAATTCTCCAAAGATGGTAAAGAGTTCTAGAATCGGCTCAATGTTAACAGAAGGGTATTTTACCGACAACTCCTTTCCCACGTGTTGATATTCCTCCAGTATTTCTTTGGTGAAGATGATCTGAATTTGAGAATGCTTCCAGGATGTAAGAATCTCTGAAGGTGGGCCACCAAAGAAAATTGCAGAAATGAAAACATTTGTATCCAGAACAATTCTCATTTTTTGCCCCGGACTTTTTTTATCGCATCTGCGATATCAGGCTTCTTTAATCCTGCATTTTCGCCATCCGACCTTGCCTGGGCGATTAAATCGTCAAATTCATCAATGGAAGGCGGTGTGATGCTTTTTAATATGACAACATCTTTATCGCCGACAACGATAAACTGAGCACCGGCGTTCAGGTTGAGAGTTTTACGGATATTCTCAGGGATGACGACCTGCCCTTTGGATGACATTTTTGTGGTGGACACATCTACCATAATTAACCTCCATGAAATTTTCATCTTACATGTAAGATTATGGCGTAAACGTAGTTTTATGGCAAGTTGTATTACTGGGACGAGTTGAAAATCTGCTCAAGCAGCCCGGTAGGTTGGGGTGAGGTACGAACCCCAAAAATCATAAGGCGAGTCAGAACCTGATTAATCAACCTCTGAGAAATCCAGCCCTGAGTCCCCCCGGATTCAGGGCTTTTCTATTCCTCCAAAGCACAAATCTCCGGCAAATTCCGATAAGTTTCTGCGCAATCCAGCCCATACCCCACCAGAAAACCTTTTTCTATCTCAAAGCCGATATAGTCGATATTTACATCAACAGCCCGCCGTTGACTCTTGTTGATCAGTGTACATGTTTTCACAGAGCTTGGTTGATGCTCTGTGGTGAAATATTTCTGAAGCCAGACCATAGTGGTGCCACTGTCCACAATATCTTCCACCAGCAGAATATCCTTGCCGTTCAGATCCCGTTCCGGTGCTTTACTCAGCGTGATTGTTCCACTGCTCTCAGTGGCCTGTCCATAGCTTGCCACCCGGATAAAGTCCACTTCCACAGCCATATCCATAGCTCTGACCAGATCAGCCAGAAAAATAAAGGCACCATTGAGGATACCGATGACAACAGGTTTTTTACCTGCATAATCCTTTGTGAGCTGTTGGCCTAAGCTGTTGACCCGTTCCGTGATCTCCTGCTGCTGAAGAAGCGTTTCTTTGATTTTCACATTGCACCTCAATAAGAATGAATGACATGGATGCAATCCCCAGCCTCTGGAAAAGCGCATGGGGATACCTGCATGATTATCCTTTATATTTTCTTGTCAGAACTTTGCCTGGACAAAATATTATCAAGATAACCGGCAGACGCAGTAAAAGCAAGGCTGGTGAGTGAGAGGTGGGTTCTGTCAGATGCTGAATTGTAGAGACAGACCTGTGTGTCTGCCCGGCAGAAAAGGGCAAACACATAGGTTAGCCCTTACGGCACCTGAAATAATGGATAGGGTGTTTCTCGTTTGATTTTTTAAGCGTTACAGGAGTTCGGCTTCAGCCTGGCCCGCTGTTTCTTTTTGCGCTGGCCGGGCAATAACATTGAAAAGTTCCATGCAGAATCCACAGGATTTACAACGATTATTGCACACTGAAAGCATATTGGCAAAGTCAAAGGAAAGGGCAGAGTTTTCAATATAGAGCTGTTGGCTGAGCCAATTCATCGAATCAAGCAATTCTAAAAGATTACCCTTATAATTACCAGCGATGTAGGTGGAAATTGTTTTTTTGAGGAACTCAACTCCTTGGGCCCGTCCGCTCAGGAGGATAAGATCTGCCTGGGCAAGATAGGAATCAATATCTTCTGGCCGGATAAAGGGAGACTGGAGCAGTTTATAGGGTTTTTTGTCCAGGAGTTGTTTACAGCCAAACTTATCATTGAGATGAGAACTGTTATCATCCCCCTCGTGATTACCCAGAGCGATGTAGGCATCATGGGAATTTCTGTACGGGCAAAAAGGCAGGCAACCCTCGTTGGCCAGGAGTTCGATCCTGATTTCAGGATATCTTTTTTTGCACCACTGCACTGTGTCAGTCAGTTTTTCAAGATTGCGATTGAGTGCGCGGTCTAACGTCAGTTTACCTGGTGAGCGGAAATTTGTTTCCCGTATATAGGCGAGGTGCGAGCTTATCTTGGACTGGGAGTCCAGCATGGTGTTAGTGCCGGGAATGGCTTCCAGTTTTTTGGTCAGCTCAGGCGCTTCATTGGACAGGGATTGGAGCAGGAACTGATCGCAATAGATAATGCCTTTGACAATATCTGCTTCCATACATTGATCAAGGCAGTCAATCAAATGCGCAAGATGTTCGTTATTGGTGAGCAGCTCTGGGCCGTAGAAAATACTGTTAAGCAGGAGATATTTATTCTCCACCTTAACCTCTTTCATCATGCCAATGATCGTGCCCAGATTATCAATGGATTGGGGATCAACCCGATTATCCAGTCGTTTTGACCCCATAAGGCTGTAATGGACCGAATCAATATGGGTAGTATTGGCATTGAGAAATTCTATATACTCATCCTCTGGAAGAAACGGAACATTCAGAAAAGGTGTCATAGTCTTTGTTGATATCATGGTAGTTATGTTGTTTTTTGATCAAACTTCTTGCGCAGAACAGCGTTAATTTCCGGGTTCTCCAAGGCTGGAGAGGTTGTGAGGATAATTCTGTCGCCCGGATTGGCCCGTTCTTTAGGGATCCCATTCTCTGTTGTCATGGCAACTGCTGTGCATATACTTGGTGCAAGATCCCGGCCCAGGTATTCGATCAGATCACCTTGTTGTAAGACATTACGTACTTCAATCAGAAGTGGTGTGTGCTTACGCACGATACCGACCGGACTGTATTGCTGATTTGTTCGTATTGTATCATAAAGCATGGCGTCTGATGAAGGAGAATCATTAAAAAAGTTTTCAGTCTGGCCTCGTGTACCTATCTTGTCTATTTCGTGTCGAAAAGGATCAGGGAGTATGATTTTTTCCAGAGCGGTTCCCTGCTTGATTTGCTGTTGTATAAAGTCCAGGGCTGCTCGGTAGACCCGAACAACTGCTCCCACATAGCCCATAGATTTCATCCTGCCCTCAATCTTGATGGCATCCACTCCAACAGCAACAAGTTCCGGGAGGCGTCCTAATAGGCAGAGATCCTTTGAATTAAAGATATAGGTGCCACGCACGTCTTCCTGAACAGGAAAATAGACACCTGGTCTTTTTTCTTCGACAAGGGCATAGGAATATCGGCATGGGTGGGCGCAACTCCCCTGATTAGCATTGCGTCCGGTCAGGTAGTTGGAGAGCATGCAGCGTCCGGAATAGGAGATGCACAGAGCGCCGTGGACAAAGACTTCCAGTTCTGTTGTACTTTCTTGTTTGATAGTACGAATTTCTTCCAGCCCTAATTCCCGGGCCAGGTTGATTCGCTGTGCTCCCTGCAAACCCCAGAAGCGGGCGCTCTGGCTATTGGTGACATTGGCCTGGGTGGAAAGGTGGATGGGCATGTCAGGAAGGGTTTCCCGGCAAAGCAGGAAAATTCCAGGGTCGGCAATAATAAGGCCATCAGCACCGGTATCACGGAGAGCCTGGAGATGGTCGGTAAATTGCTGTAAATCCCGATCATGGGCAAAGATGTTGACTGTTATATAGAGTTTCACCTTACGCTCATGGGCATAGGTAACAGCTTGTTCTATGCCCTGATGGGTAAAATTACCAGCACCGGCCCGCAGGCTGTAGTTGCTGCCTCCCAGGTAGACGGCATCTGCGCCATAATGGATAGCAGTTATCAATTTTTCCATGTTTCCTGCCGGAGCAAGAAGCTCAGGGATTTTTATGGGGGAGGGTGTGTGTGATATTATTGTTGTCATGAAGTTACACCTGCGCTGTTAAATTGCTGAAAGTAGAGAGTTAGAGAAAAGAAGGCTTCTCTGTTTTTTTTATTGTAAGTGGGGGTGAAATAGGGCATCTTTATATGTTGTTCCCTTGTCCGGGAAAGGTGAGGTGGTTATATTGCGTTGAAAAGGGCAGGGCAAGAGTATTGCGGTTCAATGATTGCCTAAATGTTTAATAGTCAGGAGTTTTTTTATGTTCTGTTACAAGGAGGAGGCAGATGTTGATAAAAAACTATACAAAAACCAGAAAAAAATGCAGGGTGACCTTTAAATACCCTAACAAGGAGCAGGCTGCGTCCGCAGCCCTGGCTGGGGATTTTAATGATTGGTCAACAACCGGCATTCCTATGCGAAAATTAAAAGATGGCAGTTTTTCTGTGACAATATCTTTAGATGCTGGCTGCACATATATTTTTCGCTATGTACTTGATCAGGAGACATGGGTCAATGATTTAGAAGCAGATGAGTATGTGGCCAATGAGCATGGTGAGGATAATTCCGTTGTGATGTTGTAAGGATATTTGTATTATCCACAGAGGATGAGAAGCCATATTATTGCTCCGTTAACCAGCGTGAGCAACACCGCTGCTGAGCCTAAATCTTTTGCCCTGCCTGATAATTCATGATGGTCCGGGCCGATACGGTCCACAACCGCCTCAATGGCTGAATTAAGCAATTCTGTGATCAGAATCAGAAAAAGAGACCCTATTAAAAGCGCTCGTTCCGTGTTGTTATTACTGGCCCATATGGCTATAGGAAGCATGAATGCGATAACAAGCAGTTCTTCGGCAAAAGCGGCTTCGTGGCGGAAAGCTGCTTTCAGCCCTTGTACGGAATAGAAGTATGCCTTAAAGATTCTTTTTAGGCCCATGCGCTTGTGTTTTGTTCCCATAGGGTGATTCCTTTCTTGTGTAAATTTATTTAAAATAAAGGTAATTTATTGTAATATATGGTTGGAGATAGGAAGGACTGGAGTAGTATAGCCGAAATTATAGCCGAAATGGTTAAGATCTGCTATCTGTCTTGACCTATCTGCTTTGACAGGTTTTCCGGAAGGTTCAGGGGAAGGGTAAAAAGAGGTTGTCGAGATGGTTACTATGTGGTATATTTAGAAATCAATTACCATGTTAATTTAACCTCTCAGACGTTTATGACCTCTAGTGAATTTTCTTATTATCGAAAGAAACTCGGCAAAACGCAAAAGTCGCTGGCCGGGCTTCTTGGCGTCTCTATAAAGGCTGTCCAAAGCTATGAACAGGGATGGCGTAGTGTTCCCTTACATATTGAAAGAAAGCTGTATTTTTTACTGGTCAACCGAAGAAGAACCGGCTCCGGGAAAAGAAAGGATTGCTGGACATTGAAAAAATGTGAGTGCAAAAAAGAATGTCCGGCCTGGGAATTCCAGTCTGGACATCTTTGTTGGTTTTTGAATGGCACCTTATGTACCTGTGCTGCTGGTCAGGACGGGAAGGATAAAATGGAAGTGTGTCGTTCCTGTGAAGTACTTACCTCCCAATTATAATTTTTTTTTGCGCGTTCTGTTTTTTTAAAATTTCTTTGAAATATTGTATCACCGGGGGCAATACTTGCCCTCGTCTCCTTTTTGCCCGCCCCTTTCTTCTCTTTGTACCCCTTGCAATAAGCTGAAACATCACATATCCTGTTGCTGTCGTTCAGACTTCCTTTCCTATTATTCATTCTGTAACCTTATTTTTTGAGTATATATTTTGAAAAAAATACTACGATGCATCGGCGCTACTGCCTATTTTGTCTGGAAAGTCCTGATAACAGGAACTGCGCTCATCAGCACAATGTTTTTTCTCGCCAGCTGTGGGATAATTCTTTATCTTGTTACCCAGCAGGATCAGATTGAAATTGAAGACGGTGCAGCCTTGGTTTTGGCACCGCACGGCAGTATCCTGGAAAAATCAACTCTGGATCCGCTGGAGAATTTTTTTCGGTTTTTAGATGGTTCTCTTGAGCAGGAAGAATACCTTCTTCAGGATATTATTGATGGAATTGAGAGAGCTGCTCAAGATGAACGTATTCATCTCCTTGTTCTTGTCCCGGATCAGCTTGAGTATGTTGGCCTGAATCAATTAGAGGATATTGGCAGAGCCATTGACCGGTTTAAGAAGAGTGGCAAGCCTGTTATTAGTTATGCAGACTCTTTCAGTCAGGGGCAATACGCTCTTGCGGCCCATAGTGATGAAATTTATCTTAATCCTATGGGAGGGGTCGATCTGCATGGGTTTGGTATTTTTCAGCTGTATATACGGGATTTGCTTGATAAGTTGAAGGCCAATTTTCATGTTTTCAGGGTAGGGGCCTTTAAGTCTGCTGTGGAACCTTTTCTCCGCAATGATATGTCGCCTGCGGCTAAAGAGGCTAACCAGCAATGGTTGAGCCAACTTTGGCAAGATTTTCGTCAAGACATTGGTCAACAACGGGGGATCTCTGAACAAGATATTGACGGGGTTGTTGAAGACCTGACCAGGCATTTGCGTGCGGCAAAGGGGGATACAGCACAGATGGCCCTGAACCTTGGTTTGATCGACGGGATAAAAACACGAACGGATTTTCGGAATTATCTGATTTCTCTGGTGGGAAGGAATAAAAAGGAAACCGGGTTTAAACGGGCCGGTTTTGCCAACTATCTTGAAGAGTATGCTCCGGTTTACCAGGCCCCGGCAATGAAAGAGCAGAGTGTTGCCCTGATCATTGCTCAGGGGGATATTGTCTACGGTGATGCAGAGCCAGGCCAGATCGGTTCTGCTGGGCTGACCAGGCTTTTGCGCAAAGCGCGCAGAGAGAGAACAGTTGCGGCTGTTGTTCTTCGTATTGACAGCGGTGGTGGCAGTGCCTTTGCTTCTGAGCTGATTCGCCAGGAAATTCTTCAATTGCAAAAAAAAGGCAAGCCGGTCGTTGTTTCTATGGGTTCTATGGCAGCGTCTGGCGGGTACTGGATTGCTGCTGATGCTGATAAAATTTACGCCTCTTCGCGCACCATCACTGGCTCCATTGGTATTTTTGGCCTCTTTCCCACGTTTGAGCAATCATTAGCTGAGATCGGCGTTTATAATGATGGTATTGGAACGACGAAAATGGCAGGTCAAGGGAGTTTTACCAGGGCAATGTCTGAAGATTTTCGGACAGCGATTCAGCTTAATGTGGAGCGGGGCTATCAGCAGTTTCTTGAGATTGTTGCCCATGGGAGAGAACTGGAGCTTGCAGAAGTGGATAAGATTGCTCAGGGCAGGGTTTGGGATGGGGCAACAGCACAGCAACTGGGCCTGGTGGATGAGCTGGGAAGTCTGGAAGATGCCGTTGCCGCTGCTGCGGAACTGGTGGGACTCCCTGCGGATCAAACCTACTATATGGAAGAGGATAAGTATCCGGCAGAGCTTTTACTACAACGCCTGAAAGGAACCGCTGCTGGAAGAGCAAGCAAGGATTTCCTGGCAACCATTGTGCGGCAATGTATGGGAAGCCTTGCTGGTAGTCAGTCCTCTTTTATGCCCACAGGAGATCCCCATAATATCTATGCCCATGCCTTGCTTCCTTTTTCTGTTCAATAGGGAACCTGTGCTCCTGAGCTAAGGAATGATTATTGCTGCTTTGCTTGATACCCTTGCCCTGCTTTGGCAGGAGTTGGGCTACCCTTTGGCGCGCCTTCTCATTTTTATCTCCATCGGCTTGATGGTGGCTGGCTTTATTGAGGCATTGAACTGGACCAGGAAAATGTCTGTTGTGGCAGGGCCCATGATTCGTTTTGGTCATCTGTCCGATGTAACAGGCGCTGCGTTTTCTATGGCATTTTTTTCCGGGGTTGCAGCCAATACCATGCTCTCCGAAGCCTATGATAAGGAACAGCTGAGTAAGAAAGAGTTGTTTCTTGCTAATATGTTTAATAGTCTGCCTGCTTATTTTTTACATCTGCCGACCACGTTTTTTATCACCCTTTCTTTGATAAAAGGAGCAGCCTTTGTCTATATCGGCCTGACCTTGGGGGCAGCCTTGCTTCGTACCTTGGGGATTGCAGTACTCAGTCATTTTCTTTTAGGGCCTGAAAACCTTTCTGAAAAGCAGGGGGCACGCGAAGTGGAAAAGGTGAGCTTTCGTCTGGCTGGTCAACGAACCCTGGCACGTTTTAAAAAACGTATCCACAAGATTATCCGTTTGACCCTGCCTATTTATATTATATTTTTCGGTCTTTCCGAGGCAGGTATGTTCCAGCTGTTAAAAGAGTTTATGGCTGGACACCTTTCTTTTCTCTCCTGGCTCTCGCCCAAGGCAGTCTCTATTATTGCCCTCCAGATGGTGGCTGAATTCAGTGCTGGCCTGGTTGCGGCTGGGGCCTTGCTCCAGGATGGGACAATGAGTTCTCAGGGAATTATTTTAACTCTGCTCATTGGTAATATTCTTTCTTCACCGATTCGGGCAGTGCGTCATCAGTTTCCCTATTATGCGGGTATTTTTAAACCAGGTCTGGCTGTACAATTGATAGCATTTAGCCAGAGTTTGCGTGCGTTTTCTATTGCCTTTGTAACTGTATTGTATTTTTGGATGGTTTGGTGATTCTTTATGAGTATTCTGTTAATATTGATTAACAGACTGTCAGGAGTAAAATTCCTGATAAGGTGATGTATGCATTATTTCATTGAACCACCGACTTTAAAATTGCTGGAAATGTATCTCTTATACCCTTTTACTCCTCCCAGGGGATTGACAATTTTTTAAAATAATCTTACCATAGTTTGTGGTTTTGTTTTTTCTATTCGATTGCTTCTATCCTCTATAAATCTATCCTACTCTCTTGTAATAAATTTTTATGAAACAGCCTAAGTTAATCACTTCTGCTTGTGCGTTTGGATGCCGAAAATTTTTCGGCATCATGTTGCTGCTTTGTATATCTCTGCTCCTTACCGGCTGTCCCACAACCCAATCTCTGCCTTGGAACAGCAAAGAGGATTTGCAGATAGCTCTTTCTGACATTGAGCTGCAGGAAATCAAGGCACTGGAGACTATTTTTCTTTTGAAATTACGAGTTGTTAATCCCAATGATACGGCCATAAAGATCCGCAGCCTGAAATGTGAATTAAAGATTAATGGTGAGCCTTTCGCATCAGGTATCAGTGATGAAAGTCAGACTATTCCGCCTTTTGGCACAATCTCGGTACCGGTTATTGTGTATACATCAAAATTTGCCATTGTCGGCTCTGTGATTGAGATCTTGCAAAAAGATGTACAACAGTACGGTGGTCGACCAGAAGAACCGCTGAACTATGAACTGAACGGCCAGCTCCATCTTGGTGAGGATGGTAAAGAGGTCTTTCCCTATCAGGTGATGGGCAAGATTGTCCTGAATCGCGAAGGATGACGAATATGGAATTATACCGAATCCTTATAGGTAAGCCTGGTCTGGATGGTCATGATCGTGGAGCAAAATTTATTGCCCGGGCCCTGCGGGATGCCGGATTTGAGGTAATTTACACCGGTATTCGGCGAACACCGGATGAAATCGCTGCCTCAGCTGTGCAGGAAGATGTGGCAGCAGTGGGTCTGTCGTCTATGTCCGGGGCCCATGCCCGGCTTTTTCCGGCAGTACTTGAAGCCTTGGACAAGGCCGGGGCCAAAGATATTCCGGTCCTTGGTGGCGGCATTATTCCAGCTGAGGATATTCCCCGCTTAAAAAAAGCTGGTATTAGTTCTGTTTTTACACCAGGCACTCCTGTTGATACGATTATTAACGCATTCAGAGAGGCCTGTTGTCAACACCATCAACAGCGCTGCTGACGTGGTAACCTGGTGACTTGATGCAACCTGCTCAGCTTCTTGAACAACTCCTAGAACGACTTCATCGCGGTGATTCTCGTTCTGTGGCCCGGGCTATATCCTTGGTGGAGGATCAGACAGAGCTGGGGCCAGCTATCATGCAGGGACTGGATCAGCAACGGCTGGATACTGCCTTAACTGTAGGTATTACCGGCCCACCGGGTGCTGGTAAATCCACCCTGACCAGTGCCTTGGTTCATCATCTCCGTGAACAGGGATTGCGGGTGGGCATTATTGCCGTTGACCCTTCTTCATCCCTGACCCAGGGAGCGCTGCTGGGTGACCGGATCCGAATGATGGATCATGCCCTGGATCGCGATGTAGTGGTTCGCTCCATGGCCACCCGTGGCAGGCTTGGTGGGGTCTGTGCTTCAGCCGGGGCTGCCATGCGGATTATGGCTGCTTCGGGCTGTCGGATTATTCTCATTGAAACTGTAGGAATCGGTCAGTCTGAAATGGATATAGCTTCATTGGCTGATATTACGCTGCTGGTGCTGGCCCCTGGTTTTGGTGATGATATCCAGGCCATGAAGGCCGGAATTTTAGAGGTTGTGGATCTGCTGGTGATCAATAAGGCTGATATGCCCGGTTCCCGGAAGCTGCTTCTTGATTTAGGCAGAGAAACTGCAAACTCTGACAGAGTGCTGGAAACTGTGGCTTCGGAGCGGCAAGGCACAGAGACCTTGCTTGAACGTATCCTGGCCTTTGAAACAGAGCTTCGGCAGGAGGAAGAGTTCAAACAACGACGTCAGCGCTCTCTGAATAAGGAAACCGTGGACTGGAGTATAGAGTTGATCAGAGCGAGGTTGACTGACTTAGTGGATAACGAATTCCTGACCGGCTTGGACCAAGATCCCAGGGCAGCGGCAGAACAGGTTTTGAGTGATGTATTGCGGAATTCTTTGACTTTCCAGCGATAATTCGTCAATACTCTGCCGCTGTTTCTGGTTCTCAAACTCCAGCTTTGAACATTGAAGCAAAGCTTCAGAAAAAATGAATCCCAATCCAGAGCTTGGGAAGCAGATCATCTGGTAAAAAAATATGAGCAAACAAGACCCGGCCCTGCAAGAATGGCAGGACAACGAATTAGCACGCACCCTGGCCCGTTTTCCTGAACGCAAAGAAGCATTCACCTGCCATGGCGGTCGTCCTGTTGAACGGCTTGCCCTTCCCAAAGAGATTGATGAAGCGTATCAGGATAAGCTGGGATTTCCAGGCCGCTATCCCTATACACGCGGGGTCCAGCCCACCATGTACCGGGGCCGCCTCTGGACCATGCGTCAATATGCGGGTTTTTCCACAGCAGCTGCTTCTAATGAGCGTTATCGCTATCTCCTGGACCAAGGTCAGACTGGCCTGTCTGTAGCCTTTGATCTGCCCACTCAGATTGGGTATGACTCTGATGATCCCATGGCATTAGGCGAGGTCGGCAAGGTCGGGGTTGCCATTGATACGCTGGCAGATATGGAAATTCTGTTTGATCAGATTCCGCTGGATAAAATATCCACTTCCATGACCATTAATTCTCCAGCAATGGTGTTGCTGGCCATGTATATCGTGGTTGCGGAGAAACAGGGAGTCAAGGCAGAGCAGATCATGGGCACGATCCAAAACGATCTGCTCAAGGAATACGTGGCCCGTGGTACGTATATTTTTCCACCCAGGGCCTCTCTGCGCCTGATCACCAATATTTTCCAGTGGTGCTCGGCCAATGCGCCCAGGTTCAATACGATTTCCATTTCCGGTTATCATATCCGGGAGGCTGGTTCCACAGCGACCCAGGAAGTGGCTTTCACTCTGGCGAATGGCCTGACCTATGTGCAGACCGCCCTGGATGCCGGGCTTGACCTGGATGTTTTTGCCCCTCGTTTGGCTTTTTTCTTTAATGCCTCCTCCAATCTGCTGGAAGAGGCTGCTAAATTCCGCGCCGCCCGCAGGCTGTGGGCGCGACTCATGAAAGAACGGTTTCAGGCAGAAAAACCTTCGACCATGATGCTTCGTTTTCACACCCAAACCGCTGGCAATACCCTGACGGCCCAGCAGGTGGATAATAATATTGTCCGGGTCACTATACAGGCCTTGGCCGCAGTACTGGGCGGCACCCAGTCCCTGCATACGAACTCTCGGGATGAAGCCCTGTCCCTGCCTACGGAAGATTCCGTGCGCACGGCCCTGCGTACCCAGCAGATCATTGCCCACGAATCCGGGGTGGCAGACACGGTGGACCCGCTGGCTGGCTCCTGGTACATTGAAGAACTCACTGATGCCATAGAGCAAGAGGCCCTGGACCTGATCAATCAGGTGGATGAGTTTGGCGGAGTTGTGGCCTGCATTGAAAATGGTTTTATTGCCGGGCAGATTGAAGATGCGGCCTATCAGTACCAGCAGCAGATTGAATCCGGTGAGCGGGTGATTGTTGGAGTCAATGAATTTCAGGTGGATGAGGATGTTGAGGTGCCGGTCATGCGGCTTGATCCGGCTGTGGAGGATGAACAGGTGCGCCAGTTAAAGCAGGTTAAGGCGGAGCGTGACCAGGAGGCAGTACGGCAATGCCTTGCTGACCTGGAGAACGCTGCCCGTTCGGATTCAGCGAACCTGATGAAGCCGGTTTTGGCGGCTGTACGGGCTTATTGCTCGCTGGGTGAAATCTGCGGTGTGTTGCGAGGGGTGTTTGGGGAATATCGGGGCAGGGCTTGGTGAATTGAGCTGGTTTACACGTTGCCGGGAACTCCTTTGGGAACTCTTATATCCCGCCTCTGCGTACGTGCTAAAGAATTTTCAGTTGATAATCTTTATTCCCCCGGAAACAAAGGGCCACAGCCCGAAAGCCGCTGTAGTCGCCAGTGCGATACCGTAGAACCTGATTTTCAGCCTCTTTTAATTTTGCGTTGAATTCCGTATCTGTGGCAGGCTTTGGTACTCTTTTGATTTCAATGAGATCTTGTAATTCCACCAGTTCATCAGGGAGGGTGCGGTGGTTGATATAGAGATCCACTGTTCCTTTGGGAAGGTTGAATTCCGGGAAGACATCATAGAGGTCATTGGGCAAAAAGGAGTAGAGGATATGAAAAAAGAGTCCTCGGTAAAAACTCTCATTCACGTCCTTGAAAAAGTCGCCGGGAAATTTCTGAATAATTGCTGCAAAAAAGCTTTGGACAAAATCCTCCATATTGCCGGTTTCCATAAATTCAATCACCATGCGGTCATAGCCGGCACCTTCCACAGAAAAATCCATAATCTCTTCAAAATAGGAGAGGATCATCTCATAAGTAACCAGGTTGGGCACGACAAATTCACTGTATCGTTTTCCATGGGTTAACAGGCCAAGATAATACAGACAATCAGGGATAAAGCGTCCGCTTTTATAATCCTTCATGTTAAACTGGCGGCCAATATGGATATTAAATTTATAGCCTTTGGTGTCGGTTATCTCTTTGATAACAGCATCCCGGCTGGTGGTATTTTTACCAAAGATGTAGGCCACCTGATTATATTGTACCCGAATATTCTGATCTGCCGGGAGGCGGGGATAGCGGTTGGATTGTATAATGGTTCTCAGGCAGGACAGCACCATCATAGGATTGTAAACAGGTTCTGCCTCTTTGCTGAAATGATAGCCATTATAGTATCGTTTTAAAAAACTTTTCACCTCTTTTGCCGGAAGATCAATCCGGGGATTATTCTGGTAGATCTCTTGCAATAATCCAGAGAGTTCATCTTCGGTAAGCCCCAGCATATTAATGAATGCCTCTTCATGGGAGATCCACTGGGCAATGTTGAAGCCGCTGTTCATATCAGAGATGGTAATGGGCAGGATGCCAGTGATAAAGACCCTGGCCAGGCCGTACGTTGTACATCCCTTTATGGTTTCAAAGAAAGAACGAAAAAATCCTCCTTTGCGGGTGATATTCAGGTACTCGTTGTCTTCATCCCTGGCATGGATATAGTTGATGGCCATGGCGTTGGTGAGGGCATCATACTCGTCTATGACAAGATAGACTTTGCCTCCTTTTTGCTGAACACGTTGGACCGCGCTTTTCAGAGCTTCTCCGGCATTTTCCCGGAATTCTTTTTTAAAGTCCGTTATAAAAGCTTCATCAATGTTAAGTTCTTCGCTGTAGGTTTTTAAAAAATTTGCGATATATCCGACAATGGTCAGGGTAAAGTTTCTGTGGATATAGCCCTTGTCATCTTCCAAATAGTCACTCATTCCAGAAAAATCCATTTTTAAAAAGTAAAAACTATTTTTCAAGGGGGTGGGATTTTGGCCGATATAGAGCTGTCCGAACAGAGAGTCAAACAGGTGGGCGGCCCGGATATCGTAATACCAGCGGAGCATTTCCGTGAACAAGGACTTGCCAAAGCGTCTGGGACGGAGAAAGACCGGGGTCTTTACCTGTTCCAGGATGGGGATATAATGGGTCTTATCAACATAGTAGTAATTTTCTTCAATGATATCCCGGAAATTTGCCAGGCCATAGGGGATGAGTTTTTGCATGCGATCTTTGCTGTTGATTATTGAGATGTTAAGGAATGAGGTTAACTCGTACCCCATCGTGATAAAATGGCAAACAGGAAAGAATTTGGTTTTTCCCTTAATCCTCTAATACGTTGTGGGGTGTTTTGGGAGTATCTTTTCTACCCTCTTTCACACCTTCTTCTTTCCATTCTTTTGTCCATTTCACAACTCTTTCCGCCAACATTGCTTTCACCTCCTGCAAATCGTTTACTTCCGGTATCTCCGCCTCAGGCATCAAGTTCGCTCTCACTGTAGTCGCCTTCATAGAGGAGCAGGTAGGAAAGATGCGGGACTGTACCGCCTCAACCCGCCCGGTATTTCCTCAATCAGCTCATTAATTTCCGTTGCGGCGTTCCAGCGTCTGCCGCTGTTCTACAGAACCACGGGAAGCACAGGCGGGAGTTTGTCCGCTGAAGTCAACTGACCGGTTCTGATAAGACCCTGGTACAGAAGTCCGAGTTATGCCTTCTGTGATACATGTTTATTTGGCTGGAACAGCTGGTTATACGGCTCCTTCCATTCAGTCCTTGAACTTCCTCAAGAGTACCTTGTGTTCTTCCGACCCTGGAGAAGGGCCTTTTAGAACCGCCTCAATGAATTCATCCGGTGGTTTATACTGATGTTCTACCACGTAATGGTAGATGAGTGTAGGTGCAGCATAGATGACAGACTTGCCGATCACACAAATTTCACCGTCTCCTATACCAAGCCAATGCGTCTTCTCTCCATATCGTGATTGACCCTCGTTGTACCACTGTTCGCGGGATATATCGCTACACAATTCGCAGACATGAAACCCACGAGCAATATTAACCACATATTCATCCAAGCAGAACTGGAACAGTTTATCCCTGAACTCTGGAGAAGTTTCTTCTTGAGGAAACGGTTCAGTGTCGTTGAGCCAACCAACATTGAGAAATGTTAACTCAGATGGTACATACCTTGCGAAGTATTCGTAAGGAGTCAAGTCTTTGTAGTAAGTCATTGTTGTCTCAATTCTCTTAGAGGTTTGTATGTCTTTTTATAGACTTTACCTTAGCCGCAGGGCGGGAGAACGCTTTCTAACCTGAATTTTGACGGTGTGCGGCCTATTTTAAGGAAAGCAAAATCAGACAATTCGGGCTGCTGCTTTCGGCCTGTCAACTTTTCACAGCATTCTGTTCTTCTCAACTACCTGGATGCGAGGCTTTTTTTAAACGTCCTTTAACGTGAATGAACTGTACGCCATAGCTCTTTATAATAAGTCAGTCCGACAGAAAAAGAATGTTACCTTATGTGAGCGAGGGGGGCAAGATGTGAATAACAGGGAGGGAAAAGAAAAAAACTGAAGATGACGAGGATTACCTGTTGATGCCTCGGCAAGGGGCAGCTTTGAGGTGAGACCTTCGTGGGCCAGGTAACCTGCCGCGGCTCTGATATCACGGTTCGGTTTGGTTGTAAGAGAGCTTGGGGCGATGGGTGAGATCTGCGGTGTGTTGCCTGGGGTGTTTGAAATTTATTGCATTGTTTAAACATGACTTTATTCTAAACAAATCTGCTAAAAAAATTGACTTTATCTGTTGTTGGACTTATAATCATTTTGTTGAATTATTGTTGTTCAGGTGTGAAGTTCTATTTCCTTTTGGGAGAGGATGGAACTTTTTTTGATGAATGTTATATTAACCTGTGCTCCTGAACTATTATGAATAAGATTAATACAGTATTTACACCTAATATAATGTACCAAAACATATATAATATAATAAATGAATTACGTAACGAGATGAAGGGAATGCGTCAGGAGTTACGGGAAACGGAAGGAAGACTCGGATCAAGAATTCTTGAAACAGAAGGCAGGCTCGGGTCGAGAATGCGTGAGCTGGAAGCCAACGTCCGCGACATCTCGTCCATCAAAGGTGCTGTCCAGCGCATGAACGTAGGCTTTCAGGAAATCCCCTATGAACTGAATGGACGTGCTGCTGTTGAGGAAATTAAGGATTATTATTGACAGGATTCCTCCTTTTCTTCTCCAAATTGCGGTGGTCTTTTAGTGACCGTGATTTCAACGCGGTCTATATAGGGAGGAGTATCATTATCATTAGGCTCAAGCAGTTCGTTAGGCTCAAGTAGTTCGGTCAGTTGATCTCGGAAAGTTTTATCTTCAGATGTGTTGAGATACCATTTGCCTCTATTTATTGAGTCGTTTTGGTCTTCATTGATCTTGATAAAATCAGGAGGAAAAAGACGTAGCGTCATATCCATCCTTCCAGGAGTGATTTCCGTCATTACTATTAAGTACTTATCAGTCCGCTGAGTCCCACCATCTGTTGCTTTTATTCTTTCAAATAATCCATTCCTAAACTCTTCCAAACTGTAGTCAAGGAACTGATCTTCAAAAAAGCGGATTTTGCATTCTATGTTGAACTTGCTATCTTGATTTGTAATAATGTCCTTTGCTACATAATCCAGCACAATTGCATCAAAGATAATTTCTGTTCGCTCCACCATAAAGTCCTGAAAGAGCCAATACGCCGAGTCAAGAACATCGCTGATTCGGCAGAGCACTTGTTTATCTTGAGAAACATTTTCCTCGTATTTCTCGCATAAAAGAATAAGAAAATCAACACTGCCATCAAGGAGCAGGATTAAATCCTTTTTTTTGTCCAGCTTGTTTCCTGTTAATTGTTTTTCAGGGTCGATACATATTTTTTTTCTGTCTTTTTTTTGAACAGAAGCCAATAATCGAGCAAGGAAAGGCATCCGTAAAGCGCGACGTTTTAAAATAACGGAGACGGCACCGACCAGGCCAAGGCCTTCTTTACTCTCTCGGTTAATGTGTTCTTTGCATTTCTCTTCTATATTCAAATGCAGATCTATTCGGATGCCAAATTCTCTACGGGTCAGTAGCGATGTGAATTGATATGGAGAGCTTTTGTCGAAATAGGGCAACGTGCAGCGGCAGAGCGGGCGTGTCCGGGTAAAACTGAGTGCGTCATATCGACCCAGAACATTGCAGTACTGCGTCTTGTGGAGAGGGTATATCTTGCAATCATTATTACCATTCTCCTCTTTGTTATTTTTTTTGTTTTCTGTAGACCAATACGTATCACCTTTGAGCATTTGTACGGGCGTAAGTTTCCTGCGGTCGGTAAAGGCATCATATTCACTCTTAGACTGCATTGCATAATATCCGCCTATTGCATACCTGTTGACAAGAATCATTCTGAAGCATCTAATTTTATCATCCTTTCCGCTTGTGTCATTTTCATTGTTATTTTCAAATATTTGATGTAAATAGCATTCATTTTTCACTTTATGGAGCGATGTTATTGCGTTGATTATTTCACCTGTTATTGAATTATTATTGTCTTTTTCATAAAATTTAAGATAGTTAATAACTGAAAGAAACATTTTATAGTTTTTATGATCTTCGATATTTTTTATTGTACCGTTATTATTTTTAATCTTGGCAGCAATTTTGTTACGAATTAATTCTATGAATTCTAGAGCATCTCTCATAGAATTATTTGCTTCTGTTCTATTTGCTTCTGTTCTATTTGCTTCTGTTCTATTTTCTTCATCTAGAATTTTATTAATGTTCTGTTTCCAAGGAATCCAGAAGAAAAAATATTTTATAAGAAATTTCTTGTCTTCATCTGATTTTTTTCTTTCTATTATTTTCTTGATGGCATCAAATACCTTGTCTGTCTTCTCAATTTCATTTATAATGGTATTAAGCATCTTGCATGCTTCCTTGTCTTCACTTAAACTTTCCTTTTCTATTATTTTTCTTCTTATGGTATCAAGTGCATTGTCTATTTCCTTGCTTTCACAAGAGTTTTCTTTTTTTATTATTTCTTTTATTATTTCATTGATGGTATCTTCTATTATGCCCCTAAGGGCATCATGCGTTCTGAGCAAATGACGAACATGTACCAGCCGGTCAAGCGGATCCTCAGCATTCACCATATGGAATTCCAGTGCCAGGCTATACAGTTCCCTGCCCTGGGCATTATCTTCCGTGAGTACCTCCAATGTCTTTTTTTCAGGGGCATCTTTGTACCAATCAAGCCAATTTTCTGCATCATTGTACCTATTAAGTTCATGTTCTTTTTCTTGCGTTATTTTTTGCAGAATGCTTTCATCATAACCGAACAAATCAATTGTTCTGGTCATTGCGCAAGTCCACGGTATATCGTACAGGTACCCATGCAGATTTGCTCCTTCCCAAGAGTTGTTGTCTTGGTAGCCCCGGTGTCCGCTGTATGCAGAAAAGATGATTTCATCTTTATTGGTATACGAGAAGGGTTCGTTAATGAGGTAAGCTTTGTCGAATTCTTTTTTAATATTGGTATTATTTTGTTGTAAACCTGTCATTGCTTCAGATTTATTGACTATAACTTTTTTTAATGCTTTACCATCTTTGATTTTCAACCCGATCTGAATTTCTTTCAGGGCATTTCGGATTTTTTTTGGAAAACGAAGGGTTGAATCTGTAAATGGCTCCTTCTGGTTATCTTGGGTCTTTTTTTCAGTCGCACGAGAGCGTTCTGCCCTCCACTTCCGTACCTGTTTTACAGCCGGAGAAATTTCAATTTCATCACAAAGGCGTTCAAACAAGGCGTTCCAGAGTTCTCCTTTCCTGTCTTCCCGCTGCAGGGTAATATGGTCAAAAAAGACCAGAAGATTGTCAAGCAGACTGTCTGTCCCTTCCAGCAGAATGATATCAAGCCCTGATGGCTGCCAATGATGTATCCGTTTTAACCAGAAAATAACCAGCTTGAGTCGCAGCCACCAGTCTCTTCGCATGGTCATGGGGTGTCCCCCGGTTCCTTTAAGGGAATAAATCATATCCAAATCAACAAGATTGGCATTCTCAATTTCTGACTCAAAATTTCCGTACAGAAGATGTTTATACAGGTCTATACCGATGCTTTCCAGCAGCAGGGCATAGAGGTAGCTGAACCCTTTGACAGAAGCGGCCAGGAAATCACATGATATTTCCCGGAGCAGGGCGTGTGGTTTATGTACAGGGCTTAACTTTCCGATTTCCAGAATCCGGTGATAATGGTTCAGAACCCGAAGCAAAGAGCGTTGCAAGTCAACAAAATCGGCATTTGAATGTTGCAGGAATATGTCTGATAGATTATCAAAATGTTGCTGAAGAACAAGATGGGCTGTCTCATGACCTATAATCGGTTGCAGGTCCATGCGTTCAGGCATCCAGTAGCTTGTTGTTATATGGTGAAGGTCACAGGGTGTTTTTGTTGTATGTGGGCTCCGGCCAATCGCGTCTTCCTGAACTTGATGTTCCGCAGTGAAATGGTGTTTCCAGCTGTGTAGAATTATTGGTTTTTCGTGGATGAAGTCTTCCTCTGATTTTTTTTGTTTCTTGTCTTTCTTGTCTTCTTGAGGTGTTGAGATACCGAGACGCTCAATCAGATCAACAGTTTCTTTATGAATCCGGTACACCCGGTCATCAAGAAAGTCCATGTATATGCCGATCTCCCGTCGTCGATCTGTGCTGGGCATGGGGAATTCTTTTACTCCTATGTCCAGCACTTTGCTGAACAGGGATTGATACTCCATGATTCTTTCCAGGTACTGGTTGCACCGGGCATGAATTGCACTTCGTAGTATAATAAAACGGGCCAGGGCGCCCTTATCCATGTTTGGTTTGTCTTTTTTTCCTGCAACAATACCTGCGCGGGTGAGCGCAAAACGGCAAAGCTTGAATTTGTCACGCACAATGATTTTTTTGAGAAGCTGTGTACCGCGAAGGTTGGCATAATGCCTTTTGTAGCTTATTCTCCATTCAGTTTTATTCCATAAGTGGTACACCAGATTATTGAGGTTAACCTGGATAAGGATTGGTTTTATTTCTTTAAAGATTTTTTCCGTTGCCTCTTTATGATGATTTTCTTGTAACTCTTTTAATTCTTTTGGAAGAGTCTCAAGAAGGTCTGATGCCCTTTCTTTGATATTATCAATTTTTTCTTTTGAAAAACCGAGGATAGAAGCTTTGGTAGAAGCTTTCTCGGGTATTAATTCATTTAGTTCTTTTAGAATGCGCCCTATATTTACTAGATTCCTTCGAAGGAGAATCGGTATTATGCTATTAAATTCATCTCGTGCTACTTTTTGCTCTTCTTGGACGTTTGATCGTATTCCTGATATTATTTTTTTTATGGCATCCAACTCTTGTTGCTCAAAATCAAGGAATAATTTTTTCTTTTCTTTTTTGGATCGTTTTATCTCCGATAAAAAAACGTCCAAGCTTCCCAAGGCATTTTCTTTTATTTCCTTGATATCATTATATGGTTCAAGATGAGCTTTCTGATGAACAAGATAGCTGGCTTTTTTTCTGAAACCTTCGTTAAATTCAACAAGACTGTCCGGTGTTGGAAAATGGAGAATATTTTCATCAATAACAGCATCTTCATCTTCGACAGTATATTTTTGAAAAAAGCGGTCCCAGTCATTCCCCCATAAAAAATCCTCTTCAAAACGTAACGGCGCATTAAACCCAGGTTCCCGCATGGAATAGATGATATTTTTTTGCAGATGGCGGAGTTCCAGCAAAATCATATCAAGGCGTTCTATGGTGTCAGCAAGGAGCAGGTAGCTTATTTTGTAAATTTTTGTATCTTCTTTGTATTCCAGCATATCTTTTTACTCTGGGTTAGCGTTTTTAATTTCACAGGACAGAGAGTAATGTGAAGTTGTTTCCCTGTATTGAAGGTTCTTTTTTGAGGGATCATCGGCCTGCATAATGAGATTGACAAGTGCCAGGTAGACACCGAGAGTTAACAATCCGACAGCACTGAGGAGTTTTGGGAGATACTGCATCGTACTTTGATTGATTCGCATCTTTCTTTTGATAATTTCCTCAAATTTCGGAGGGGCGAGGAGAAAAAGATCATTATCATACTTAAAATGAGGACCGTTCATAAACCGAAATTGAGCCAGAAGAGACAGGATCGTTACAGCGGCCCAGCATATTATCGGAACGACAAAATGGAGCATGGTGCTGTCCTCAGGTCGTGTTCCAGTGATGAAAATATAGAGAAGCTGAAAGAAAAGCCAGAGGTAGGACACCCAGATGTGGGCGAAATAATATGTTGCAAAGGAAATTAAAGAATAGAGCGAAGGCTTTTCATGTCTGCGGGTTCTGGCAATGAATGATGCTATTCCTGTTCGGAGCAGTGCTTCCTGAAGACTCCTTTCCGGGCTGTAGTAAACAGGACGTTTAAAGTAAGAGGTGTTCAATGACGGTTTACAGCAGAAACATCTCTGCAATGTAGCGGTAAGCCTGTGCCAAGGATTTTTTTTCCCTGAATCCACAGCCGGGTAGAGCTTTCGGTATTTTTTGTAATGTTTCTGAGAGCAAAAGGTAATCTTTGACGGAATATTCTGGAAGTATTTCTTCTGGTTCGGTGTTTGCGGCCATTCTTTCCATAAATCATCCAGGATCGGTATGCGGGAACAGTAATATATCAAGTGATAGGCTGTTATAAAGAAAATTGCTGCTTTGGCTAATGAATAAGGAAGTTTTTCGCATGGCAGGGAAAACCCCAAGAATATCCCCGGAAGAAGAACTGTGAAAAGAAAAAATATGATCCAATAGATGAATAAGTTGTCAGGATACAGAAACAGGGCATATTTATGCTGGTTCTGCATATTACTTTGTTTGTTTTTCTTCTTGTCGTTCTTTTTTTCGTCCCCCTGATTTTTATCCAGTTGTTCATCAAATCCCGGAGGAGAGAAAATATTGTATCCCCCTCCTTCTGATTTTTCTGCTTTCCAGCGACCCAGGAAATTACTGTGGCGTGGGGCGACCCAAAGTTGAAATGGATAGGGACGTTTGATACAACATCGAAGAATATAAAATACTTTTTTGAGTCTCTTTATAATTAACCATAACGGGGGGATTGATTTTATGAGATCTGACATGCATAATATTACACAAATAAAAGATAAGTTAAGCAAGAACGGTAGGAAAAGCAAGCAGGCTAACCCAAGTTCGTAGGATTTGTGCTCAAAACACGAAAAAAAGTCCTTTTTGGGGCCTTGCTCCTCTTTCAAATATCTGTAATTACTCATCACAGATTTTCGGATTCTTAATGTAGTGCCAGAGAGTGCG
>NZ_JALAAI010000057.1:0-22883 GCF_052785085.1 Candidatus Electrothrix sp. | reverse complement strand
CTGACCAATAATGAGGCGGAGCAAGCACTACGTCATTGGGTTATTGCGCGCAAATTAAGCCACGGTACCCGTAATGGCCAAGGCAGTCATGTGTTCGCCATACTTGCGAGCGTGATTGATACGTGTAAGAAGCGCAACGCCTGTCCGTGGAAATATCTCGCTGAGGTTATCACGGCTCGGCGCCAGGGGCTGGATGTGCCTCCTCTGCCTCTTGCTGCGTAAAAAAATGAGAGGGATCTGAACGGTTACGAATTATGCGTTGTTTCTGTCAACGCTGATCATTGCAGGTTCTCTCTATCTGATTGACAGTGGCAGAGAGGTCTCGGGAAGTGTACTCGCCGGAGCCACACTGACCAGCCTTGCTTATATTTTTATTACCGGCAGAAAAAAGGATGCTGAATCGGCAAAAGGTAAAAAAAATTGAGCAGTAAATAGGGACACAATTGGCCCTGGAATATCATCACCGCTGATAATAGGGCACGGTAACCGTAATAAGATAAAACAGATTTACAATATATTTTGCATCTGCTAATATGCTTATATGGTCAGAGAGGTCTTTAACAAAGTCGTTTCAGAAACATTCCCGATAAACCGCAAACGAGGCGGCGGAATTATTAAGATTGAAGCATGGGAAAATCACAAGGGAGAAATTGTCAAGTACAGCATGGCGTATATTAACCCTTTTGTGTTCTCAGGTGACAATGGCCGAGTGCTTGGCTACGATAATGCGCACAACTTTCACCATAGGCACTATTGCGGTGAAATATCCGAAGTCGATGACTTCGTCAGTTATCAGGAACTGGTGGAACGATTCGAGCGGGAAATGAAAGAGTTCATAAAATGAGTGTAGAATTAAAAACCGGTTCTCTCAATGATTTGTTTGCTTCCGCTAAAGAAACAGCCAAAGAAATTGATGAAGGAAAGAAGATAACCCCAAAAAACATCGTATGGGTGGAGCCGCACGATTTAATGGCGATTCTGAAACCGGAGAGAACACGAATAGTTAAATACTTACGTAAAAAGCAGCGAGTTGTTTTTTCAGAATTAATGGCTGAAATGCGCAGAACACCTGTCAGCCTCAATAACGATCTGAAAATTTTATCCAGATATCAATTGGTTAAAATATTTAAAGAGCCAAACCCCGGTCACGGGATACATAAGGTGATCGAATCGACGTATGGTAACGAAAAAATTGAATTCAAGGCGGAAATATAAATTCATGGCGGTCGTTGCTCTCAGCCATTATCCACTTCTCTCCTCAATTCACACGACAACCAGCATTACCTGCCGACCCGTTCGGATGTTGAGGCTCTTCAGTCGGACTGGAATGCGGTCGGCGAAGATTTGACATTTGTGCTGGCCGGTCAAATTCTTAACACCAATAGAGGCGATGAGCAGAACTAATCAGCATCAGAAAGTTTCACCGAACAAAGAATATTCGGAACTGCAAGAGGTTCTGAAAGAAATTCCAGATAAGATACTTGTTGGAGAACTTGAAAACAGAATTCACCAGGAAACAGGCCTGGTGCAAGCAGCCTCTCAAACTATGTTCTCCGGCCCGATACCGCCTCCCCGCCATGTTGAGGGAATACGACGCCGTGCAGGAAGGCTTTGCTGATCGGATCATTTCCATAACAGAGGCGCAGCAGTCTCATCGGCATGAACTTCAAACAAAATCTGTTGAAAATAACAACGTAAAAGCCTATGGACAATAGGCGACAGGCCGCAATTAGGAACCAGCGGAATTTTGCCACTGAAAGACTCACCTGTGAAAGCGGTCTGTCCCACCTTACCATATAAAATATATTATTCAGTGGAAACGGAAAGGAGCGGAAAGTGTCGCTTTGCTTTTTTTCTGCACCGCTATTTATCGCCATGAACGAACAGTACATGCTCAGAGAAATCTTTGACGCTCTACCCTCTATAATTTTTGTGGTTGATCAGGATGTACGGATTCAGGAATATAATGCAGCAGCCAAGGCACTCATAACCTCTACACGAAACACCATTCTCCAACAGCGTGCCGGAGAGGTCATAAAATGTATTCATGCGCAACAAACAGCAAAGGGCTGCGGAGGATCAGCTCAATGCTCAGATTGTCTTCTCAGGAATTCTGTGAAGCAGGCCTTGCAGGGCAAACGGGTTGTACGACAGCGGACCCGCATACACATAATACAACAAGGGCATCAGGTTGAAATTTACACATTGATCACGGTTTCACCATTTTCCTTTCACAATGCCCCCCGTGCCTTGCTGGTCATTGAAGACATCAGCGAAATCGCTGAATTGTATAATATGATCTTTATCTGCCCGGTATGCGGAAAAATGCAGGGTGACAAAAAAGCCTGGATGCGGGTTGAGTCTTATTTTAAAAATAACTGGAATGTTGACTGCTCACACGGCTATTGTCCTGATTGCTTTCAAAAAGAGATGAAAAAGATCCGATTTTCTTCACAGGGCGGAACAGACCTGCCGATTATTGATTAATGCGGATACGGTCCCGGACGAATTGATCCGGATAACTTGTTAACATGGAAAGAGTTTATTGATATGTCCTTTACACCTCTTGACAAGGTTGAGAACACCTATGATGTTATTGTTATCGGCTCCGGTCTTGGCGGGCTGACCTGTGCCAAACGTCTTGCCAAATCCGGCCATACTGTCCTTCTGCTGGAGCACCATCTTCAGCTAGGTGGACTGGCAACATGGTTTAAGCGAGGCGGGCATACCTTTGATGTATCCCTGCATGGCTTCCCCCACGGCATGGTTAAGACCTGCAAGAAATACTGGTCTAAGGAGATCAAAGAGTCCATTGTCCAGCTGAAAAATATTGCCTTTGACAATCCCCAGTTCTCGTTGACTACCACTTTTTCCAAAGATGATTTCACCCGTATCCTGCATGAGGATTTCAAGGTTGACCGGGCCACTGTAGATGATTTTTTCAACACAGTCCGGGCCATGAATTTTTATGATGATCAGGGTATGACCACCCGTGAGCTGTTTGAGCAGTTTTTTCCAGGTCGATCTGATGTTCATCGTCTGCTTATGGAACCCATCACCTATGCCAACGGCTCAACTCTGGATGAACCAGCCATTACTTATGGGATTGTGTTTTCCAATTTCATGAGCAAAGGCGTGTTTACCTTTGAAGGCGGCACAGACAAACTTATCGGGATGATGGCCGATGACCTGAAAAAAAATGGGGTCACCATTTGCACCGGTGCCAAGGTTGATCGGATTCTGGTTGATCAGGGCAAAACCAGGGGTGTGCTTGTTGGGGATCGGGAAATTACAGCCAAGGCTGTGGTGTCCAACTCCGGCATCACCAATACCATTGATAACCTGGCTGGCCGGGAAGCCTTTAGCAATGATTTCCTGTCCCGCTTTGACAAGGTGATGGTGAATAACTCATCCTGTCAGGTTTATTTTGGTATCCGCAAGGGTGAGTCCATTCCTGACGTGGGTGATTTGCTCTTTACCTCGACAGCTGAAGAATTCTCTTCCGAAGAAATGCGTCGTATAGATACGCAGAGTCGCACCTTTTCCGTCTATTACCCCAAGACCCGCCCGGATAAACCAGATTACACAGTGGTGGCCTCAATGAACGGTAATTACGATGATTGGGCAGGGCTTGATAAGCAGACCTATACTCAGGAAAAAGAGGCAATGGTAGAGCGTTGCCTGATTGATCTGGAGCGATACCTTCCGGGCATCCGGGCCAAGGTGGATACCATCTCTTCAGCCACTCCCAAAACCTTTAACCGCTACACCCTGCATACCAGAGGCACCTCCTTTGGCACCAAGTTTGAGGGCCTGGATATCTCCCGCACCATCTTTAAAGAAGTCGGTGGCCTGTTCCATGTAGGCTCAGTGGGCATTATCATGAGTGGCTGGCTGGGGGCCATCAACTACGGGGTGATTGTGGCTAATGATGTGGATGCCTATGTGCGAGGATGAACCATTTTCCTCATATTCCTTTTACAGCTCATGCCCTATACGCCACAGGATGGCGTGAAGGTTATGAACAATAATCTGGAAAAATAAACTGATGAAGGTGTGAAAAGCAGGATATCCAGAGGAGGTAAAGGGTATCCTGCTCTCGTGCTCTGTAAGAAAGATCTTGATGAGTCTTAGCTGACTTCGATTTTCACCAGCTTATCACCAAGCTTAAGGGCATCTCCGACCTTGGCGCTGATACTCTTCACAACACCAGCTACTTCAGAAATAACCGGGGTCTGCATCTTCATGGCTTCAAGGACCATGACCTGCTCACCCTCAGCAATCTCTTGCCCTTCCTTGACATTAATCGCGCTGACATTACCGCCAAAAGGAGCCCGAATATCACCGGCAGTAGCCAGCTCCTCAATTTCCTCCTTGGACAGACTCACCACGGCCTGGGTGCCTTCCACAAGCTCTGGTTCAAAGACATAGACCCGTTCGTGATGATCCACGTTCAGATACACATTGGTCTCTCCATCATCGTTCTTCTGCACAGGGCCAACTTCCAACATATGCTCTTTGCCGGAATGATCCCGGAAGCTAATACTCTCGCCCAGATCAAAACCGCCCTGACGGAGGAAGATAGAGGGAGGCAGGACATAGGACTTACCAAATTTTTCTTCAAATTTAAAAAAGTTAACCGCATCATTCGGATGCTGGAGATAGGTAACCAGCTGCTGCTCTGTAGGCTCAGAGCCTAATCGTTCAGCCAGGGTTTCACGTTCCTGCTCAATATCCATATCCTCAATATCATCAATACCGCCTTCTTCTTCAAGAATAGTTTTCCAGTTTTCACCAAAAACCTTCTCATAAATCCAGTCAGCAGGCTGATAAAAAGGAAAAGGGCCGTACTTGCCCAGCAGGAGATTCTTCAGATCCCCGGACGGAGATTCATAACGACCATTCTGGACATTAGAAACAGCTGTGGTCCAAAGGATCTGGGAACCAGGGGTCACGCTCCAGTAATTGCCCAATTCCTTTTGTACTTTGGGGAGTTCTTTGTGAAGGATGTCCGGCATCTTATCCAGGAAACCACCTTTCACGGCCTGTTCCAGGCTGGAACCCATAGCACCACCAGGCAGCTTATGGATCTGGACTGTGGGCTGAAAGCCTTTGATCTGGGATTCAAATTGCGCATAATGCTGACGTTCGTCCCGGATAACATCAGAGGATGCAATCACAGCCTCCTCATCAATACCCACAGCGGTCTTACCAAGATCTTTCAGGGTCTGGATAACGGTCAGGATGGGAGGAGGGCCGTAGAAACCGGTAAAGGCATGATCAGAGGCATCAACGATCTTGGCCCCGTTTATGACAGCCTCAACAATACGGCCTACATCGTTTCCATCAGTATTATGACCGTGGTAATGGATAATAATATCCGGGTAGGCCTGCTTAATGGCATCCACCAGCTCACCAATACGGCGCGGGGTTCCCAGTCCACCATGATTCTTGATACACAGGGTAATTTCCTCACCAGTAACATCAAGGATATCCTGAACCTTTTTCACGTAATATTCATTGGTATGTTCAGGGCCTGTGGAAAAACAGATGCAAGGCTCATTGATCTTGCCCGCCTTGGCAACTTCCTCAAAAACAGCCTGCATATTAGGAATATGATTCATGAAGTCAAAGGTCCGCCAAACATCAACATATTTGGCAAATTCTTTAACAGTAAAACGGATCACATTCTGGGGGTAGGGACGATAGCCAAACAGGTTGACACCACGACAGAGGGTCTGAAACATGGTGTTGGGCATGGCCTCGCGCAGCAATTCCAGCTTGAGAAAAGGGTCCACCTGCTTACGGAGGATGTCCACATGCACCGAAGCCCCACCGGTTATTTCCAAAGAAAAATATCCAGCTGCTTCCCTGGCCTTGGCTGCCATCAGATCGGTGTGCAGCAGAATGCGGTTTTTATAATCTGACTGGGACATATCCCGAGCCGTATTGGTAATATAGTAGCCATCAGCCTCACGCACTGCCTTAAGCACTGCCGCTGTCTCCATATCCTGGGTAATTCGTGTCATAACTCTGTATCCGTAAAATATTCGTTGATTATCCGGTATGCCTTCAGGCCTGTAGTGGCAAGATCTATGTGTCTGCCCGCTATGAAAGGGCGAACAATAGGTTCGCCCCTACGCAGTATCCTCTTTTTCAGGAAATCCCTTACGCTGCATAGGTATTTTCACCTTTTTGATGAATCTCAGCAATCAGGCGGGCCAACTTGTTGACTTCACTACTATCCTCTTCATAATCCAGCAGGCCATCATGGGTATCCAAAAAAGAGGTATCAAAATTGCCTTCCTGAAAATCAGGCTCTTGCAGTAAACGGAGAAAAAAGGGAATGGTCGTTTTCGGACCAGTGATAACAAAGTTGTTCAAACAACGTCTGAGACGATCCACAGTCTCAGACCAGGACCAACCAAATACGGTCAGTTTAACCAGCAAGGAATCGTAAACCTGGGGAATGGTGAAGCCTTGATAGCAGAAACCATCCAGACGAACACCATAGCCACCTGGTGAGCGATACACCCGAACAGTCTTGCCGCCTTCAGGCATAAAGTTGTTTTTAGGATCTTCAGCATTGATGCGCAACTCCACAGCATGACCGCGCAACAAAACATCATCCTGGCTAAAGAGCAGCTCTTTGCCCAGGGCCAGTTTGATCTGGGTCCGAACAATATCAATACCAGTGATCATTTCAGAGACAGTGTGCTCCACCTGAAGGCGGGTATTGATCTCCATGAAATAATAACTGCCATCCTTATCAAAGAGGAACTCCACCGTGCCTGCATTGAAGTAGTTAGCAGCTTTAGCAGCCTGGACAGCAGTCTGGCTGATGTCTTCCTGCTGCTCAGGGGTGAGCTGAAATGCCGGGGCGATTTCAACAAGCTTTTGGTTACGGCGCTGAATGGAGCAATCCCGGGTGCCAAGGTGAACAGTATGTCCGGTTTTATCAGCAATGATCTGAACCTCAATATGCTTAGGGTTGACCACTACCTTTTCCAGGTAAACAGAGTCATCGTTAAAAGCAGCCTGGGCCTCAGTCCGGGCAATGCCGTATTGCTCCTCCAGCTCTTTTTCATTCTCAACCCGCCGGATACCTCGTCCACCTCCCCCAGAGGTTGCTTTCAGCATGATCGGGTAACCGTATTTTTTGCCGAATTCCCGCGCCTCTTCAAGCCCTTCTTCGCCAGCTTTCAGATTCTGTGTGCCTGGCACCATAGGAATACCGGCATCAGCCATAATGGTTCGTGCCATGACTTTATTGCCCAATTTATCAATAGCGTCCGAAGACGGGCCAATAAAAATTATACCAGCCTCTTCACATGCTCGGGCAAAATCGGCATTTTCTGCCAGAAACCCATAGCCTGGGTGAATAGCCACGGCACCGCTCTTTAGAGCCGCATTAATGACTTTATCAATATTCAGATAATCACAGCGCGGACCGTGGCCAAGCCAGATGGCTTCATCAGCAATTCGTATATGTTTAGAGTCGTTATCAGGCGTTTCATAAATAGCAATAGCTTCATAATTTAATTCCTGAATAGCTCGGATAATCCGAATAGCTATTTCCCCCCGGTTGGCAACAAGTATTTTTGTCTTCACAGGTTCAGCCTTTCTAAGATTTTTGATTAATGTGATGGCAGATCAAGTCGAATAAAGTTGTGTACTGCAATCGTATTTTTATGAAAAAAAATATGAGGGAAGTTTATAATAATAACAGAAATTCTTCTATTAGGCAAGTGAAA
Organism: Candidatus Electrothrix sp.; assembly: GCF_052785085.1. NCBI lineage: Bacteria > Pseudomonadati > Thermodesulfobacteriota > Desulfobulbia > Desulfobulbales > Desulfobulbaceae > Candidatus Electrothrix > Candidatus Electrothrix sp. The sequence goes on along the minus strand of NZ_JALAAI010000057.1, from coordinate 15,129 downwards.
GCTCTTTGAAGCACAAGGGTATCTTGTTTAAATACTATTGTAACAACAGGTTGGGTTTCAAAAGGCTCTTCTGGAATTTTCTCTCACTGAAAAATAAATGTGAGTTGGAAAAATTTCCTTCTTCCGTTATTTATATGAGGGTATCAGGGAGTATCTTTACGTTCTTTGATCAGATTTACATCCTGTTGTTTCGGCCCAAAAGAGCGAAATACAGTTTCGCTGATAATAAATCCCAATTGCCACATAATATGGAAGTTTCTTTATATATCGTGTACAATTAAGAGATAGATACTATCTTTAAAATTGACTTTTTTCTGACTACCATTCTTCCAGTTGGGCACTCCGTACTTCCTTACAGGTGGTAAAACTATGCAGCATAACAACAGACGTCAATTTACCCGCATTAAATTACCTCGCCCTATCGCCCTTAATTTCGGTAAAAATAAATATGAATGTTCCGCAACAAACCTTAGTCTTGGTGGAGTATATATTCAAGGGTGTTTTAAACAACAGGCAGGTGATATCTGTGATATAAAATTATCTCTCTCAGAAACTGACCCAAACCTGCATATTAAGGCGGTCTGTTCCGTGGTGAGACAGGACAAAGATGGACTTGCCTTGCAATTTACCTCCATGGAACCGTCCAGCTTTCTTTTCCTTCAAGAAGCACTCTTATATACAAAGAATGCTCATTGGTGCGAAGAACCCAATGGGGCGCATCCACCTTTTTATCCCTGGAAAATTCTTTGAAGCAAGGACTCAAAACTCTATCCCCTTTTGCGCCTTGATCCCCTGTTGATAAGGATGCTTAATCGGGTGCATTTCAGTGACCAGATCAGCAAGTTCAATAAGTTCTTCAACTGCATCACGACCCGTGATACAGACATGAAGGTCAGCAGGTTTTTCCCGAAGCACCTCTATAACCTCTGCCGTATCAATCATTCCATAACGCAATAAATAAGTAAATTCATCAAGAACAACAGTGTGATAATCACCTGAACGAATAACCTTTTTTGCCTTTTCCCAAGCCTTTCGCGCTGCTGCTGTATCTTTTTTAACGTCTTCTGATTTCCAAGTAAATCCTCTTCCTGTTACATGAAAATCAATCTCCTCATGAAAACGGGCCAATGCTTCCATTTCACCATATTTCCAACTCCCCTTAATAAACTGAATAAAACAGGTCTTCAAGCCATGGCCTGCAGCCCTAATACTCATTCCAAGGGCTGCGGTGGTTTTTCCTTTTCCATGGCCTGTAAATATCAGAATCAGTCCTTTTTTATGCATAATTCCCCCTTTTAAATCCTTCTGTTGAAAAAATGTTGAAAAACTTGTTAGCAAGTTGTTGACAATCATCTTAAAACATTGTTGATAACAATAAAATATCATATATACACAATCTGTTCGCAGAGAGTAAACGAATTTTATGAACAAATTTATTTCAAAAAAATAAATAAATAGATTCTTTTTCCACAAACTGACAGCCTTAATACTAATAATAAGTTTTTATATATAAAGAAGGAGTAATTATTATGCCGTTCCACTTCAACATAGCCAGAGAAGATCTTCTCAAAGCAATCGGTGCACAACAACAGATCACAAACAAAAAAGGCACACTTGCTATCTTGACAAATTTGCTCATGGAGGTGAAAAACAATGAGATTATTTTCACAGCAACAGATTTAGAGATAAGTCTCAAACAGACAGTACCAGCTGAGGTCTTTGAAACAGGTAGTTTGACAATCCCTTCAAAAAAACTTTTTGAATTATCCCGTGAATCAGGATCTCCCACCTTAAACTTTAAAGAAGGTGAAAAAAAATGGATCAATATTACTTCTGGCAGCAGTACCTATAGGCTTGCCGGAATGATGACAGAAGAGTTTCCAGAGTTTGAACAGTATAACGAAGAGGACCTGGTGGAAGCAGAAGGAGAAGTTATCTGTAACCTTATTGATAAAACAATATTTTCTATCGCAACAAACAAAGAAAATGTGTACACACTTAATGCCGCACTTTTCCAACAGCTGATCGAAAATGAAAAAACTATCTATAGAATGGTCACTTCAGATGGTCACCGACTCAGTATCATGCAGAGAGAGGTACAGGGATCCCCCTTACTAAACTTTGAAAAATTTATTTTGATTCCACGGCGAGGAATACAACAGATCCGAAAATTTGGAGAAGAGCAGGATACTTTTCTGTTAGGGGTAGAGCACAAGAAGATTGTCTTAAAGAGTGATGATGCCTTACTTGTGATCAGGCTCATGGAAGGAGAATTTCCTGATTTTGAAAACATCCTCAATTTTATCTCGAAAGAGTATAATATTATTATTAATAAGATATTATTTATTGAAGCCCTAAAACGAATCAATCTTTTTACCGAAGGTGAATTCCATGCAATCAAGTTTGAATTGAATAATAATCAAATGGTGCTGACCTCTGAACATGCTGATTTTGGATCAGCACGAGATGAAATCGCCATTGAGTATAGCGGAGAAGAACTGTCTATAGGCTTTAACTGCCGATACTTTATGGATGCACTTCAAGTAATGGAGGGAGAAGATATCCAGGCATCTATCAGTTCCAATGAAAGTCCCTGCCTTATTACTTCAGAAGAAGATGAAGGGTTTCTTGGAATAATTATGCCGATGAAAATCAAATAATTGCGAAGATTCAGATCCAATACCCTGTTGCTTGCGGCGTAACAGGAAAACATTTTTTTATGAATACCAAGTCCCTTGGTGCGGGTCGTTTATTTCTCGTTTTTTTTGTTACTGGTAACAGGACTAAATTTCCACAGCTCTTTTTTTTCACAAAAAAGAAATTTTTTCAGAACTGAAAGAAGTTAGTGCTGAATTTTTTTTGCCAGTGAACAAAATAAACGTCAAAAAACTCTTTTTGGTTTTCCATGGAAAAAGGGTGTTGAAAAAAATGTTGATTGACAAATACCCTGAAATGCGATTAATTATCATCTTTGTATGTTCTGACTCTCTTCTTCAGTACTTCCTTATAGCAAGAATTTCTCTTTATGCGAGTCAACAAAGATAGAAAGAACATATTTGTGCATATAGAATTACAAAAATGAGATTATTAAAATCGCTCTTTTCCGAATTAATTTAATCAAAGGAGAACGCAAATGGCTATAACGGTAAAAGCTATCGCCGAAAGCATTAATATCATGGGGACCCGAAGTGGTTCTGCTATGAAAGAACGCATTAAGGAACCTATTCAGGAAATGGCAAAGGAAGAAACAAATGCCGGAGGCTCCTATCTTGACCTGAATATCGGGCCAGCACGAAAAGACGGTACTGAGCTGATGCCTTGGGTGGTACAAACAGTGGAAGAGGCAGTGGATACCCCGCTCTGCCTGGATACAACCAATACCGATGCCATGACTGCGGGCTTCAATGTTGTAAAAAACAAGCAAGGTGCTATTATGAATTCCATCTCGGCTCAGCCAGAGCGGATGGAAGTTCTTATTCCTGTGGCTGCTGAGGCACAATGTAATGTTATTGCCCTGCTTTGGGGACCTGATGGAATGCCGCGTGACTCCAACGAGCGTGCTGCTATGGCTGTTGACCTGATGATGGCAATGAACGAAGCTGGTATTCCCAATGAAAAAATTCTCTTTGATCCTATTGGAACGCCCATGACTCTCGGAGCTGATCAGATTGCCTCTGGATTGGAGTTCATGATGATGTTGCCGGATATTGCACCCGGAGCTGGGTCCACTGTTGGTTTATCCAATGTCTCCAACGGTGTGGCCGAAAATCTGCGTAAATATCTGGATCGCACCTACCTGATCATGCTGATGAAGTACGGCATCAGTACTGCTATTGTCAACTCCTATGATGAAGAGTTGATGGCTATCTGCAAAGGAGAACGTCAGGATCTGGTTGACCTAGTTCATGGTATGATGGATGGCGATATGCCGGATCCTGGCACATTAGAAGGTGCCGCTCTTGAGCATTACAAAACCTTCCGTTGCCTTTCCGGTCAGGCAATTTTTTCTGAATCCTGGTTGGACCTGTAAAATTTTAGGTATACCGGTATATTTTTTTATACCGAGTTATCCCTCGTATTTTTCTCCACAGTTTATAGCCGTTCCGAAAGGTTGCGTTTTTTTCTCGGAACGGTTATATCTTTGCACTAAGATATCCTTAGAAATCAATTGACAAATATCTCTGAACCATGTCATTCTATTAAAAAGTAGAATTGAGTATGATTGAATTTGAATGGGATCCGCACAAAGCAGAGACGAATGTTAGAAAACATCAAGTGAGCTTCCCGGAAGCCGCCACCGTCTTTAGAGATTCACTGGGTATTACCGTTTATGACCCTGACCATTCTGATCAGGAAGACCGATTTATTTCCATAGGAATGTCAAAATCTGGACGCCTCTTGATGGTTGCGCATACTGACAGAGGAAGTCGTGTCCGTATCATAAGTGCACGTGAATTAAACCGATCAGAGCGTAAGGCATATGAAAACGAAATTAAACGACGAAAAGGGAGATGAACTCCGTTCGCATTATGATCTTTCTCAATTGTTGAAAGAAGGAGTGCAGGGAAAATACGTCAGCAGTTACCTTGAGGGAACGAACACCGTATTATTGGACCCTGATGTTGCGAAAGCTTTTCCTACAGAAGCATCTGTAAACGAAGCTCTTCGTTTGGTGATTAAATTAAGACGGCTTCCCTTCAAAGATGCAGGGGCGGCCTTGTCGTAGAAAATGAAAATTGCACACGACAATGTGTGCCGGTTACCTCGTAACTTAATTCAGCACACCAACTTTCCTGAAAAAATGACAACTGCAAGTAATTGGACCAAATCATCCTGGAAAAATTTTCCGGTTTTGCAACAGCCAAACTGGCCAGATGAAAACGCATTACATGATATTCTCCAAACAATCTCAGATTTGCCGCCCTTAGTTTTTGCCGGTGAAATACGGGATCTCAAAAATAAATTGGCTCAGGCCGTACAGGGCGAGGCCTTTCTCCTACAAGGTGGTGATTGCTCAGAAGAATTTTGTCGCTGCACAGCTCCTAATATCAGAGATACCCTGAAGGTACTGCTCCAAATGGCAGTTACCCTAACCTATGCCGGTGAAAAACCCGTTATCAAGGTAGGACGAATTGCTGGTCAATATGCCAAACCCCGCTCCAGTGATACAGAGATGGTCAATGGTATTGAATTACCCAGTTACCGGGGGGATATGTGTAATTCAGAAGATGCTGACCCTGATGCACGCATTCCTGATCCCAGGCGATTATTACAGGGATATAATATGTCTGCTGCCAGTCTCAATTTGCTCCGTGCTTTTACCCGTGGTGGTTTTGGCGCCTTGGACAAGGTTCAGGCATGGAATCAGGAGTTTGTTAAAAAATCACCCATGGGCCGCTCCTATGAGCGCTTGGCCAAGCAAATTAACCAGGCCATGCAGTTTATGCAGAATGTGGGCGTTGATACCAGTACTCCACAACTTAAAGAAGTGGAATTTTATACCTCCCATGAAGCCCTCTTCCTTGGCTACGAAGAAGCTCTTACCCGTAAAGATTCCATGGAAGGCGGTTGGTATGACTGTTCCGGCCATATGCTCTGGATCGGTGATCGAACCCGTCAGATTGACGGCGCCCATATTGAGTTTCTCCGGGGTGTTCTGAACCCGTTGGGAATGAAGGTGGGACCCAAGCATGATATTGATAATGTTCTTTCTATCATCGAAAAACTGAACCCAGAAAACGAAGCAGGCCGGATAACACTGATCATGCGTTTTGGTGCCAAAGATATTGAAAATCACCTGCCTCCCTTGTTGCGAGCAGTAAAAAAAGAAGGCATGAATGTGCTTTGGAGCTGTGATCCCATGCATGCCAATATTCGCAAAACAGAAAACGGGCATAAAACCCGGAGTTTTGACGATATTCTTTCAGAGCTGCGTCAATTCTTTGAATTGCATTGGGCTGAAGGAACTGTTCCGGGCGGTGTACATTTTGAACTGACTGGTGCTGATGTGACAGAATGCACTGGTGGTGCCCGTCAATTGGCTGATGAGCATTTGGGACAGAATTACCTAACTACCTGTGATCCTCGTTTGAATGCAGAACAGTCACTGGAAATGGCTTTTCAGATTGCTGAAATGATGAGAACCTGACCAGTACGTTTAAAAGTTCGAGTGATGCCTTGAATTCACTTGGACTTTTATGTTTTGTTATCCTTCCCCAAGGGGAGGGAAGTTATTCAGGGCAGACCTTCTTGATCAGTCCTTTGTTACATCATGGAAAATTCCTCCCCCCCTCCCCTGTCAGATGACTACCTGAAAACCGTCAGCCATAGTCCGGGCGTGTATCAGATGCTGGGAAAACGAGAGGTACTCTATGTGGGTAAGGCTCGGGATCTCCGTAAACGACTTGCTCAATACGCCCATTATTCCGGCTCTGTTCATTCCAAGACCGCTGTTATGCTCTCCCATGTGCAGTGCGTGGAAACCATCCTCACTACCACAGAAAAAGAGGCTCTGATTCTTGAGGCCTCATTGATCAAAAAACACCGGCCTCGCTATAATGTCATTCTTCGGGATGATAAAAATTACCCTCTTATCAAAGTAACGGTTAAAGACCAATGGCCCCGTCTCCATGTTACCCGACGACGGCTGAGAGACGGCAACCGCTATTTTGGTCCTTATACCTCAAGTGCTGCTCTTCGTGCCTCCCTTCATCTTCTCTTTTCCCTCTTTCCCTTACGCCGCTGTAAAAAAATGCGTAAGCGGGAACGTCCCTGCCTGAATTATCAGATGAAACGTTGTTTAGCTCCCTGCTCCGGTTTGGTGAATCAAGAGGAATACCAGACCATGGTGGACGAAGTGCTGATGATTCTGGAAGGAAAAAGCAATAAGGTGATAAAACGGTTGGAGAAAAAAATGCAGTCCGCTGCTGACCGGCTGGCCTTTGAGGAGGCAGCCCTGTATCGGGACCAGATGAACGGGTTGGGAAAAACTCTGGAACACCAGACCGTGGTTGCTGAACATCAGATGGACCAGGACGTATTTGGTCTTGCCCGCCATAATGCCTCAGTGGGTCTCTCTCTCCTTTTTGTCAGGGCTGGTATGGTCAGCGGAGCCCAGACCTTTTTTATAAATGATCCGTTGGGCGGGAATGACCGCATTCTCCGTGAAACCATTTTTCAATACTATTCTGAACAGCGACAACCCCCCCGTGAGCTGCTCCTTCCCCTTATGCCGGAAGATGGAGAACTGGTTGTGGAACGACTTCGTGAGCTTCGTCAGGGGGCTATAGATTTGCGGGTTCCTCAACGAGGCAAGCGCATGCAGTTGATGCAGATGGCCAATGATAATGCCCAACAGATTTTTGCAGAGCAGAGTAAAAAGGAAAAATCCTGGAAAACCCTGGCTCGTTCTTTGGAAAAATTCCTTAAACTCCGTCATCGTCCTGACACCATTGAATGCCTTGATATATCTAACCTGGCAGGTAAACAGCCTGTGGGATCCTTGGTTTGCTTTATGCATGGAGAACCAGAAAAATCTCGTTTCCGTCATTACCGGATTCGTCTGAAAGATGAGCCGGATGATTATGCCATGATGAATGAAGTCCTGGAACGGAGGATGGAAACCGGCTTGGAAAAGGATAATCTTCCCGATCTCCTGCTCCTTGATGGTGGCAAGGGGCAGCTTAATATTGCTGTCAATGTGCTGGCCCGTTTTGATCTTCTGAATAGGATTGACCTGGTATCCATTGCCAAGGAAAAGCAAGAAGAAGGGGAAAAGCTCTTTCGACCGGGGAGAAAGAACCCCATTCTCTTACCAGCACATTCCCCTGCCCTGCTCTATTTAATGCGGATTCGCGATGAAACGCATCGCTTTGGTATTACCTTTCACCGTAAACTGCGCAATAAAGCCACGCTTCATTCACGGCTTAACAAGCTGGAAGGGATCGGGGATAAACGAAAGACCCTGTTGTTGAAAAAATTAGGCAGTTATAAAAGGATCATGGAAGCAACGGTTGATGAGCTGAGTACTGTGCCGGGGATTGGCAGGAAAACTGCGGAGTCTGTATATGGGCAATTGCATAAAGAGGAAAGTAAACAGGGAGACTGAACTCCCTGTTTCTCCAGCCCAAGATTACCTGTAATAAAAAAAATGGGTCAATCTGAAATGACTTAACCTGCCTAAATGATTATTATAGCAATAAGACCTCGCGTCTCGGATCAAGTCTTTCTCTGCCTCATACTCGCTGCAATAGCTCTTAGTGGTTTCAATCAGCTTTGTATGAAAACCTGTGATGTCCCTCCATTCACATCTAAATTCTGCTCTTGCTCCCAATTGTTGAGCATGAGCTTGATCAATAAACGACAAAGCCATAAGGCAACTTAATGCAATTATATATTTTTTCATAGATTTTTCCCCCTTGTTTACTTTGGTACTTTGCAAGATAGTACTTATCGGTAATTATTATTACTTGAAATATATTCTTTCCGTGAATTGAAATCAAGGGATATTTGGTCAATAATAGTAATTATTGTTTTTATCATGTAATACAGTCTTGGCCCGCATTGGTATGTTATTAGGAGAGAAGTAAGTGAAGAAAATGAGGAAAAGAGAATAGCTTTTTTGCTCCTCATTATGTACGAGCCGGAACATCAATTAGGATAAAATCAGCTAATTCCTGTCCCTTGATAACAAGCAGCTCTGGTGTTTGGACCCGGATTTGATCCTTTGCCGACATCATCTGACCGTTTACAGAGAGACTTCCCTCGGTCAGGTAGAGAAAGACACAGCGTTCCTCAGCACATTCATGGACCACTTTTTTTTCCAGATCCAGCTGACAGCGATAGATGGTGGCATCGGTGTGGAAAGTAACTGCTCCAGAGAGTTCCTGACCGGATGCAACCGGCAGCAGGGTATTCTGCCATTGGCTGGCATCATAATTCGTTTGGGCATAGGTCGGGTCCAGCCCTGCCGTATCCGGTAATATCCAGATTTGATAAAAAAAGACTTCTTTCTCGGCAAGATTAAATTCAGAGTGGGTTAGCCCTGTTCCTGCGGACATCCGCTGTACATCCCCTGCCTTGATAATCGTTTTATTGCCCATACTGTCTTCATGGGTTATCTCGCCTTTCAGGACAATGGTTATAATCTCCATCTCCTCATGGGGATGAGTGGCAAACCCTTTGCCGGGTTCCACGATATCATCATTAAAAACCCTTAACGCGCCGAGTTGGAGGTTATTGGGATCATGGTAATCAGAGAACGAAAAAAGCCAATAGGTTTTTAACCATCCGAAATCGGTAAAATGTCGATCTGCTGCTTTAATAATTTCCATCGTAGATATCTCCTTTCTGCAATGTCCGATAGCAGACTGATAAGGTTGATAGTAAAATTTGGGCTTACCAATAATACATGGCCGTGGTTCCCAGTTCCTGCTCAATCTCCAGCAGACGGTTGTACTTGGCAATGCGCTCACTACGACTGGCCGAACCACTCTTGAGATGCCCGCCATCCATTGCCACGGAGAAGTCAGCCAGGAAGGTGTCCTCAGTTTCCCCTGAGCGATGGGAAAGAAAATAACGCCAACCCGCTTCCCGGCACATGCGGATGGCCTCAATAGTTTCGGTCACTGTGCCGATCTGGTTGAGCTTAATCAAGACCGAGTTGGCTGATCCTTCCTTGATCCCCCTGGCAATGTACTCTGTATTGGTGACAAAGATATCATCGCCCACCACCTCTATCTTGTCTCCATATCGGGCCGTGAATTGCTGAAAGCCTTCCCAGTCATGCTCTGCCAGAGGATCCTCCCAGGAGATGATAGGATATTTGTCAATCCAGGATCCTGCCAGCTTGATGAGTTGGCCCCGATCCATCCTGCCAGCCCCGGAACGGTTCAGGTCATACTCGCCGTTCTCTTTCAGGGCAAAGGAAGAAGCTGCACTGTCCAAGGCCAGCGAAATATCCTCTCCAGGCTTATAGCCTGCCTGCTCAATTGCCTGAATAATGGTTTCAATGGCATCCTCATTGCTGGAGAAATTCGGGGCAAAACCGCCTTCATCACCAATGCCTGTGGATAAACCACGCTGGTTTAAAATGCTCTTCAGTACATGAAACGTCTCAGCAACCGCACGCAGGCCTTCACAAAAGCTGGAGGCCCCGATAGGGACGGCCATGAATTCCTGAAAATCGACGCTATTATCGGCATGGGCACCACCGTTAACAATATTCATGCAGGGAACCGGCAAGCGACGCGTTCCGGCTCCACCGAGATAGCGGTACAAGGGAAGATGCGAGGCCTTAGCTGCTGCTTTGGCCACTGCCATAGAAACACCAAGAATGGCATTGGCACCCAGCTTTGATTTATTCTTGGTCCCATCTATGGCAATCATTTGCTGATCAATCAAGGCCTGATCAAAGGGGTCCATACCAAGCAAGGCCGGTGCGATGAGCTGGTGAACATTGGTCACAGCCTGACATACGCCTTTGCCAAAATAGCGATTCTGATCCTGGTCACGCAGTTCAACAGCCTCGTTTTCTCCGGTGCTGGCACCAGACGGAACAGAGGCTGATGCCCTGATACCATTGCTCAGTTCAACAAAAACCCGCACAGTGGGAAAACCGCGAGAGTCAAGAATTTCCATTGCCTGGATTGTAGAAAAAGTCGGTCGAGTCATCCTGTTCTCCTTATTGTTAGATTGTTAGAAATAATCTCAATCCATTATGAGACCTGTATTTATCATGATGTTTCGGTTTTGTGGATCTGTTGCAAAATTAACAGCTTGGTCTGAATTTTATCTATAATATTATGACATTGTGTAAGGAAAATCATAACCATTTGGTCGGCACGTAATTTTTCATCTGTCAGATCTCGAAGGACATGGATCTTCAGTTCCGTAATTCGTGCTATAATACTTTGTAATTCCTCAGGAGAGTCAGACTCCATCTGTTTCTTATCAAGGGCTATAGTCTCTTGCAAAAATCCGTCTACTTTTTCTTTTATCTCTCTATTCAGGATTCTTTCTCTTCTCTTTCTGAGTTCATGAAAACGCAGCCAAATAAAGTAGGAGATGGCAAGAAAGGCAAAAAATAACTCCTTGATTGCAGCGCAGGATTCCATACGATTTGCAAAGGCTTCCATTCTGCGTAACGGATTATAATACTCCTGTGCAATCTGATTTAACGGAAGAACCGACCATTCCCGCACCTCTTTTAATGGAAGAAGATCTGGAAAATTTATTTGAATATTAGTGCTGTATATTGAATCAAGAATGTTGTTAACAAGTGCCGAAGAGGCGTTCTGCCTAACAGCAAGCAGAGCGGTATAGGCAACTGTCTGAATATCCTTACAGGGCAGCGGCGGCGAGGGGTGCCTTGCAAATACTCCTGCAGGGAGTGTGAATTCGGCAAGAAACGCCTTGGATTTTGCCAAAGCTTGTGTATAAGGAAGTTCCAGAAACTTGACAGCACCTGTTTCGCCCATTTTCCTCAAACTTGGACCACGTAGACCCATAACGGCAATGCCCGCATCACAATTATTTTTGTCATGAGGACTGCGGCCAATATCAAAAAAAGCATGTACTTTTTTGACATTGAGTCCATAAAATTCCAGAAGATCATCTGAGGTTATTATTATTCCAGATTCTTCCGGACCTGTACAAACTCGCCTGTCTTCCAGATCATATATCGAATCAATACCCGATTCTTTTTTAGCCAGAATAACTGCCGGTTCAAGGAAAAGCGGTGCGATTACAGTCACATTATTTGACAGCTCATCGTTTGGGTCCGGGAAAACTATCGACTGAAGCAGGGCGACTTCCACCTCACCTTTTTTAAGCAGTTTTAAATTCTCCAATGTTCCGTCAGTTTCTCTGTTCTCTATATTTTTTACCTTTTTTTTCGTTTTGAGGCTGAGTTTTTTTTCCAGAATCTCGCCGAGCTTATAGTATTCTCCCCCTTTCGGACCGCTTGCTATCCTGATTGTATCAGGAAGTCTCTCTTTTTTTGTTATGGTTAACCAGATACTGATTGAACCGGCTGTAATGATGACAACAACAAAGGAGATAAGTATTTTTTCTCGCCTACGCATGAATCACTTCCTTTTCCATCGGAATGCCTGCACAATGAACAACGCCACTGATTTCGAGTTGAAATTAAGACATGTAAAATTGAAAAAGTCAATAAAATTAACACACCAATATCACCACCCGTTTTCAGAGGACGCAGTGATGGGGAATCAAGATGTTTTGGCAACGTATACGCCATATTCAACGCTTTCAACAGGGCTTAGGTTAAAACTCATTACAGGTTAAAAAGTTTTTCCGTGGCTATCAATCGTATAACCTGCTAGAGTTGCAAGTGTATCTGGTCACTTGTTTTGCTGCCACCTTACCTTGGTGAGATAAAAAACAGAAATAATTTAAGATAACTGCCTGCCATGATAACAAACAAATACATCGTCTTCTTCTGTGCTCTTTTTTTCCTTCTTCCGTATTCAGACTGTCGGTCACAGGGAACAGAACCCGTTACCTTGGATCATTTTGATCAGGTTGTTCAAGAAAATCTCCAGGCAGCAACAGAAAAAGCTTTGACCCGTATTGACCTGCATTTTCATGATACGGGAAAGAGGCTGCTGGTTCCCCAAGAATACAAAACCATCCAGTCGGCCATTAATGCTGCGACATCAGGTGATTCCGTGGTTGTTCAGCAAGGGATTTATTACGAGCAGCTTGTTATGAAAGACGGCGTGAAACTTGTTTCTGATGCATCCGATAATGGTGATGAACTTGTTTCTGTAGAACAGGCCATCTTGCAACTCCCCCGCAGAACCTTGCGAACTATTATTGACGGCTCGAAATCATCTCCGTCCCATCACGGCATGTTTGACTTTACAGAGGGACTCGGCTCCACAACCATTATTGATGGGTTCACAATTCAAAATTTACCCAGACAAAACCATCACGAACCCGGACATGCCCATGCTATCAACATGCGAGGGGCAAGTGCCGTGGTCATGAATTGCTACATCCGCAATAATGGTTCCACAGGAATCGGCAATCACGTCTATTTTAAGGATCAAAAACAGCCTATGGATACACGGGATTTTCGTTGGAATAATATCAAAACCAGATCATCCGCTGTGATCTATCATAATATTATAAGTGATAACTTTGGCTTAGGTATCGGGTGTAATCATTTTTCCACCCCCTGGGTGTTGGGCAATGAAATCTTTGCCAACGATGATTCGGCACTCACCGGAATACCCACACCGGGCATTGGCATTAAGCACGGGGCAGCCCCCGACATTCTGGGCAATATTGTCCATGATAACCCAGGTGGCGGAATCCTGACCGGAAAAGGTGAGCATCAGGGCAGATATCTGATCGATAAGCCGACTGCTCCCCTGATTGCGCGGAATGTCGTTTACAGCAATGGTAAGGACAAACCGGGTATAGGAAATGACGCTGCCGGTTCAACAGAGCTTCCGGTCAGAATCCTTAAAAATCTTGTGACAAGAGAACAGGCCGTCGGGATCGGCTTAATGAACAGGGGCGTGAGTATTGTGGAGGAAAACGTTATTGATCGGACCGGATCTGTGGGGATAGCCGTTAACGGCAGCACCGTACTGAAGCTGAACCGGAACCGGATAACAAACACAGGCTCTCCCGGTATTGTTCTTGTCTTTGGTTCAACGGTTCATGAGATGAAGCAAAATATTATGATGAACACTCGCGGGCCGAATTTTGTCATAAAAGACAGTGAGGTTATTGAAAAATAGCAGGTACGGTATGGCATATGGTATAAATGTTTATCCCTCAACAGCAAAATATGACCTTGCAACGTGACCGCAGAACGGCAACACACAAGGCAGTTATACACGGAGATTAATATATGAGCCTGTCATCAACCCTCCTCCAAGCCAGCGAGCTGGGTATCCGCCTGGAGATCGTCAATGGTCTGCCGATCTGGGAAGGCCAACCGGTATACCGCCATCAGAAGCATGTGGAGCGTATTGTTCAGGGGATAGAAAAAGCAGAGCGCACCGAATGCGCTTGTGTCCACGCTGTGGATGTCTATATCCAGTTTCCCAATGGATTGAAACGACCTGACATTTCTATTTTCTGTCAGGAACCCAGTGAGGAAGAGCAGGACTCAGCCCTGACCATGATTCCTGAAGCGGTTATAGAGGTGGTGAGCAAAGGCTTTGAGGCTAAGGATCTGGAGATCGGCCCGCCTTTTTATCTCTCTCAGGGTGTCAGGGATGTGATCGTCTTTGATCCGCTCACTCTGCTGGTGCTGCATGTTCGCAGGGATAATACGGTACGGCAGGTTTCTCCGGTGACTGTTGAGCTGGAATGCGGCTGTCGGGTTTTGGTGTGATATCATGTATTGCAATTAAAGGCAGCAGCAAAAAACGCCTTATCAGCAACCTGCAACACCACATCCCCAACGCTTTCAACGAGATATTTCAAGCGTAAAATGCTTCATTCTGTGCTTACAATGTGACGTTTGACGCTTAAAATGAGCCATTCGATGCTTCAAATGAGGCGTTTGAAGTGTACAACGAGGCATTCAAAGCTTCAAGTGCGGCATTTGAAATGTCAAACGTCACGTTATAAACATCGAATGGGACATTTCATGTTGGAAACAAAGCAAAGGAAAGAAAGGGAGAGGAAAAAGAACTATACAATATAGTTCAGGAAAGTATCAAAGCAGCTTACCATGCTTTGGCTTCTTTGGAGAGTTTTTTCATCACAAAGTTTTCACCTGATCCTTTTCCGCTTGGATAAGGCACCACCCGGATTGCACGAGGATTCACACCCCATCCTTTTTTGAGAAAGCGAGTTGCAAACATCTCATGCGCTTTGTCCTCGCAGAGAATAATAATTTGCGATGCCTTACTCATTTTCCCATCCTCGAGCCATCACTTCAGCCGGTGGCAAATCGGCTACTTGAGGAAATTGATTAACAACAACATGCGCCCCTTCCTGACGAGAGAACCACAGTTCTGTACCCCGTGCCATCTTATTTACTCAAAAACGACACCTTCTTGATACAAAATCAACAATAACCACTTGAAAAGCAGAATAAAATGATCATATTTTCTCTAGAATTACTTTATCAGGAGAAAATTG
>NZ_JALAAI010000056.1:0-22950 GCF_052785085.1 Candidatus Electrothrix sp. | reverse complement strand
AGGCTGAATTCCGCCTGGAAAGTGTTCGACATCAAGCTGCAGTAACACTGACAAACGAAAAAAAATGCTTATTGGGCATCTCGGACAACTGAAATTGCTCTATGCTGGGGTACTTTTCAACACCCTTAATATGTATCTCCTTTTCTTTTTTTCGCAAGCTTCCGTTTAAAAGACGGCCTGTGTCCTTTTAAAATCCTCTGTCCAACTTTAAAAGATCAGTCGTCACCTTTTCATTCCCATGACCCACCTTAAAAAGATGAGAGCACACCTTTTAAAGGTGCCGCCTGAGTTTTAAAAGTTGAGACGTTACCTTTTAAAGGAGACCACTCACCTTTTTAGACCCAACGCTCGGTTTTAAAAGGTAGCTGCTGACCTTTATAAGGTGAACGCCCGCTTTGGAACATCATTCGACAGACAAGTTTGTTTCTCAGCTGATCTTACCCAGCATATGTATAAAAAATATCCCTAATGCGGTTACGCAGATAAGTCAAGAGAAAAGTTTTTCTATCAATAAGATAGGAATGATTCATATTCTCAGCTCTGTCTTAATCGCCTTAATGCGCAGGAAAAAAAGACAAAAAAAGAGGCACGACACACCGCAGTGCATCATGCCTCAAACAACAGGCCTCCCTGCCAGGCAGGAAAAGCAAAATTATTTTTTCGGAGCCCGAGCCATAGCAATGGTTCCCGTCCGAACAACCTCTTTAATGCCAATGGGACGGAGCAGATCAATCACAGCCTTGATTTTAGACTCCGGCCCGGTGATTTCAACCGCATAGGAAGTCGGGCTGACATCCACAACTTTGCCACGGAAGATATCAATCACCCGCAGAACTTCAGCCCTGGTGTTGGCCTCAGCTTGTACCCTGATAACGACCATTTCACGCTCAACGTATTCTCCTTCACTGATGTCTGTTACTTTTATAACATCAATCAGTTTGTGGAGCTGTTTGGTGACCTGCTCAATAATGGCATCATTGCCTCTGGTTACCAGGGTCATGCTGGAGACCTTGGGATCAAGGGTTTCAGCAACGCAAAGGCTCTCAATATTAAAACCCCGACCACTGAAAAGGCCTGTAACTCGGGAAAGCGCACCGGGTTTATTCTGGAGTAAAACGGAAAGAGTATGTTTCATTGGTTTGATCCTGTTCAATTTTTCCCAGAGCCTGAAAGACTGTGCCCGCAGGCCCCTGAAAGAAAGTGGTTACGTAATATCAGACGAGCAGCATTTCCGTTGTGGCTCCTCCTGCAGGAACCATCGGGAAAACACACTCTTCACGCTTAATAGCAAAATCCATGATCACGACCTTGTCGTTGATTGCCAGGGCCTCTTTGATGACCGGCTCAACCTCGCTCTTGGTTTTAGCTCGCAGACCAGCTGCGCCGTAAGCCTTTGCCAATGCAACAAAATCCGGGGTCACTTCCATAACCGTTCCAGCGTAGCGCTTGTCATAGAATAATTCCTGCCACTGGCGAACCATACCAAGATAATTATTATTCAGGATAGCAACCTTAACAGGAGTATTATACTGCTTGGCCGTAGCCAACTCCTGAATATTCATCTGAATAGAGCCATCGCCCGCAATATCAATAACCGTGGCATCCGGGAAAGCCATTTTTGCCCCAATAGCCGCAGGTAAACCAAAGCCCATTGTCCCGAGACCGCCAGAACTGAGCCAATGACGCGGCTTATTAAATTTATAGAACTGGGCTGCCCACATCTGGTTCTGACCAACTTCAGTAGAAATAATAGCATCACCACCGGTCAGACGGTTGATGGTCTCAATAACATACTGAGGCTTAATAATATCGCCTTCTTCCTTGTAGGACAGCGGATGTTTTGTATCCCATTCTTTCACCTGACTACGCCATGGCTGATATTTTTCGCTCAGAGAATCTATCTCTTTGTAGGAATTAAACCAGGCGTTCATGGCTGTCAGGGCGTGCTTACAGTCAGAAACGATGGGGATGTCGACCTCAACATTCTTGGAAATAGAGGTTGGGTCAATATCAATATGAATAACTTTAGCATCAGGGGCAAATTTGTCCAAACGTCCTGTAATACGATCATCAAAACGTGCCCCTACTGCGATAAGCAGGTCACTCTTGGCAACCATCATATTGGAAGCATAAGACCCGTGCATGCCCAGCATACCTGTGGATAATGGGTTAGTTCCGGGGAAAGCACCCAGTCCCATCAGGGTCATGGTCACCGGGATCTGGGTTTTCTCAGCCAGCGCAGTCAACTCCTCACTGGAATTGGAAAGAATAACCCCGCCACCCACATAAAAAACCGGACGCTCTGCCTCAACAATAGCCTGACATGCCTTGACAATCTGCCCAGGATGCGGTTCAACATGCGGTTGATATGTCCGCATACGGATCTCTTCCTTTTCCGGGAAATCGACCAGTGAGCCGATAATATCTTTAGGAAGATCAACCAAAACCGGGCCAGGGCGACCAGAAGAAGCCAGATAAAAGGCCTCCCGAATAGTTGGCACCAGATCTTCAGGATCACTGACTAGATAATTATGTTTTGTACAGGGGCGGGTAATTCCGACGATATCCACCTCCTGAAAGGCATCATTACCAATCAATGCCCTGGGCACCTGACCGGTAAACACCACAACAGGTATAGAGTCCATATATGCGGTGGCAATCCCGGTCACACCGTTAGTGGCACCGGGACCAGAGGTCAGCAGAGCCACGCCGGTTTTTCCGCTGGCTCTGGCATAACCGTCTGCTGCGTGGACAGCCCCCTGTTCATGGCGAACCAGCAGATTCTTTATCGAAGAGTTTGCCAATTCATCATACAGGTCAATGATTACGCCGCCAGGAAAACCGAAAATGGTATCAACCCCTTCTTCCTGCAGACATTGTACAAAGGCTTGTGCACCTGTAATTTTGCTCATCGGATAATCCTTTCCTTGTTTTTAGGACGCCAGGACGCAGGATCACGTCCGAGCGCAGAGTCAATGACTCCTTCTTTTTCAGTAAATATATGAGAATTGGTTCGGAATATATAATTCATAAAATTCTCTGTCAAGGCGAAACAGGGCAAGAACAAACTCGCTCAGCTTTCCAGCCCCTTGCAACACAAAAAAAACAGAACGAAAAACATGACATTTTTACTGTATTTACATCCAGGTACAGCGCCTTAATGTTTTTCTATAATGCTTTTTGTACAGAAGGAAGCTAAAAGAAGCTTACATAAAACGATATGCATTGTACATTTTAGTGTCAAGTCATGTAAAACGATGTCATGGTCCACTTTGTTTCCAGTTTCTCGTTCAACCCAACTATCCTCAACAATCTTGCAAAATTATGGCGCTGCACTCTCTTTCCGTTTCTTTAACAACCTGTCCCAGCTATAAACATCAGTACCTTGAACCAGCCCTTGACCAAATCCTGAATACCCTTGCAATACCGGTTACTGTCCGCTCTTCTCAGGTGCTCCTGAAACCCAATCTGATCAGCGCAAAAGCAGGCCCCCTTGCCTGTACAGAAGGTGCTTTCATTCTGGCTGTGGCCCGAAGATTTATTGACCTGGGTGCCAAGGTGAGTATTGGTGATTCCCCGGCCTTTGGCACAGCACGCTCGGTCCTGAAAAACTTGAACCTACTGACTGATCTAAGACAACTTGGTGTACAAATAGCTTCTTTTAAGCAAGGTGACCCTGTGGAGCTGCCTGGTGGCGGTCAGACAGTGCCCCATGCTCTCTTGGCGCGTGCAGCCCTGGAATGCGATCTGCTGGTGAATATGCCTCGGGTCAAGGCCCATGTTCAGGCCCGGCTCACTCTGAGCATAAAAAACTATTTTGGCTGTCTGGTGGGGTTACGCAAGGCCTGGTGGCACATGGCCTACGGAGGTAAGGGAGGAAACACACCCTGCCAACAAAACAAGTTCTTTGACCGCCTTATCCGCATTCCAGCAGCCTTCCCCTCTTCGCTCAATATTATTGACGGCATTATTGCCATGCATAAAAGCGGCCCCATTAATGGTGCGCCCTACCCTCTTTCTCTGCTGGCCGCTTCAACCAATGCTGTGGCTGCGGACAGGGCATTGCATGAGATTCTGAGGGTGCAACCTGAGCGCAGTCCATTAATGGCTGCCTGCCAACGAGCTGAATTGCCAGGAGCAAATCTTTCCCATCTTTCCTTTCCCCTGGTGCAAGCAGAGAAGCTTCAGGTTGATAATTTTCAATTACCTGAGAAACTTAACCCGGTTCGTTTTAATCCCTTCCGTTTTTTCACAAGCAGTGTACGTCGGTTTTTGCTAAGTCGAGATGCGTCGGTATAAAAAACGATCAGAACTGGTCTGAACCATTCCCTTGCAAAGAAAACGACTGCAAGGTACATTCACTTATAAATGATTTATGATAATTATCAGCACGGTCTGAACCGGTTGTTCATTTACCCGGCAAGACATAAGGTGCTGAACCATTTCTTTTTTGCATAGGAGGGAAAGTAGATGTTTCAGTTGCAAGGAAAAACCGCTCTCATCACCGGGGGCTCGCGTGGAATCGGTCGGGCAATTGCTGTACGCCTGGCCGAACACGGTGTCAATATTGTGGTCAACTATGTTCGGCACCGTCGTGATGCGGAGGAAACCGTTGCTGCCATTGAAAAACATGGTGTTGGCTGCCTTGCAATCAAGGCCAATGTTGCCAAGGAAGAAGACGTACAAAGGATGTTTGAGGAGATCCAGTCCACCTATGAGAATATAGACATCCTGGTCTCCAATGCTGCTTCCGGGGTTCTGAAACCAGCTATGGAGCTTACTGAGCGCCATTGGGACTGGGCTATGGATATCAATGCCCGGGCCATGCTCACCTTATCCCGCTATGCTGTGCCCATGATGACAAACGGCGGAAGAATTCTGGGCGTCTCCAGCCTGGGAGCAGTTCGGGCAGTGCCTAACTACGCTGTGGTGGGGGCATCCAAGGCTGCTCTGGAATCCCTGGTCCGTCATCTGGCCGTAGAATTGGGACCAAAAGGAATTACTGTCAATACCATCAGCGCTGGTGTCGTGGATACGGATGCCTTGAAAAAATTTCCTAACCGTGATGAAATCATTGGCCGTTCTCTGGAAATGACCCCGCTCGGGCGCCTGACCACACCGGAAGATGTGGCTGACCTTGCACTTTTTCTCTGTAGCCCAGCAGCCTCCATGATCCACGGCCAGGCTGTAGTGGTGGATGGCGGTTATGCCATTCAGGGATAATACAACCCACTAACACTGTGAACCTCCCCGCCCTTACGGGCGGGTCATCAAGAATAGAATGGATCTCACCCTTACCTCACCAGCCCTGCTTTTTCCAGCCATCTCACTTCTGTTGGTAGCCTACACCACGCGGTTCAGGACCATCAGCGAACGCATTCGTATCCTGCATGCTCAATATACTCAAGAACCAACTGATATCATAGTCAGGCAAATCAGAACGTTGCGCAAGCGGGTCTATCTGATCAGAAATATGCAGGCCTGTGGGGTGTTCAGCTTTTTTCTCTGTGTGCTCTGTCTTTTTACCCTGTTTGCAGGCAGTTTATTACTCAGCAAGCTGATCTTTGTTACCAGCCTGGTTCTCTTAATGACTTCCCTCATATTTTCCTTTTGGGAAATCATATTATCTGTCCATGCCCTGGAGCTTCAGCTCAGTGATATAGAAAAACAACTTCCTAAAAAAAATTATTCTTTTCCCAACGGGAAAAAATTCACCACAAGGCTGCGCAAAAAAAAACATTAAATAGTCTGAGGAGGACATCATGGAACCTTTTGGAGGTGATAAAAAAATCGGTCATTCTCTCCTGACCAACCCGGAAACACGGTTCAAAAATTGGGCTATCCCCAGAATTCCACCGGAAATTGAAGGCTATCATCTCACCCTCACTACCCTGCTCTGGAGTTTTATTAACATCCTGATTGCCTTTGAAGCAAAAAAACACCTCAGCCTGCTCTGGCTGGTCTCCCTGATGATCCTTTTTCAATACCTGACAGACCTGTTTGACGGTGAACTGGGTCGCCAGCGGGATACCGGAGTGATCAAATGGGGCTTTTATATGGATCACTTTCTGGACTATATTTTTCTCTGTTCCCTGGTCTTTGTTGGTTACATGATCTCGCCCCAAGGGTTAGAAATCTGGTATTTTACCCTGCTGGCTATTTTAGGAGGATTTATGGTTAACACCTTTCTCGCCTTTGGTGCTACCAATGAATTTCAGATCTACCATTACGGTATCGGCCCTACCGAGTTGCGGATTATCTTTATTCTGATCAACACCTTTATCATTTTTTTGGGCACCAGCTCGTTCCACATTCTCTTACCCATTACTGTAATCCTCTGTGGTATCGGCCTCGTCATCAACACCTGGCAGGTGCAAAGAAAGTTATGGCGTTATGACATGGAGGTCAAGGCGATGCGCAAGGACCAGGAAAGATGACCGTTCTGCCGTATCAGCAAAAAAAACAGCATCTCCTCTTGGTTCTGTTTTTTACCCTCCTCTTTTTCCGGGACATAGCCTGGGCTGGTTATCCAGAACACAATTCCGCCAAAATACCCCCTGTGATCAAACTGAATAGCCAGGAACAGCAGGCTGTAGAGAAAAAAGAGATCATTGTCCGGGAACAACCCACCAATGGCAAACCAGGAAAGGTCGTAGAGGCTGTGGGGATTATAGAGGCTACGGGTGAGGTTGTTCGGGATATTGTAATGGATTACTCAAGCTATCCTGACTTTATGCCCAATGTCAGTCGCCTTGAAATCCTTCAGCAGGATAAGACAACAGCGACTCTTAACTATTTCCTTATCCTACCTCTGGGAAAGATAAAAAAATACCGGGTCAGTACGACCGCTTCAGAACCTGCCCCAAAGACTTCGCTCATTCAATGGCAACTTAAACCCTGGCCAGGTCTTAAACCAGCAGAAACTATCCAGGACACTACAGGCTATTGGCGTATTGAAGAGCTGGACGCTCAGCGCTCGCTGGTTCTGTATCATGTATATATTGATCCGGGAAAAATCCCCTTTGGCCTGGGCTGGATTATCGATATCCTGAGTAAGGATTCTGTACCAGAGGTGCTTGCAAAAACCAGGGAACGGGCAGAAGAACAGAACAAGGGAAGATGAAAAAATAGGAAAGAAAAGCGAATGAACACAAGTTTTCACATAAAAATGAGGAGCTTTTTTGCTCCAATATCTCTCCCGATTTTTTTCTTCCTGGGGGCCATTCTTATCGGCGCAACCCTCCTGCATAGCCCTTTCTGCTGCCAGGGAGATGTTATCTCGTGGCTGGATGCCCTGTTTACAGCAACCTCTGCGGTCTGTGTGACAGGGCTGATTGTCGTTGATACGGGTCAGGAATTCACCCGCACTGGTCAAATCGTGATCCTCGCCCTTATTCAAATGGGAGGGCTAGGCATCATGACCTTTACCAGCCTGACCTTTTTTCTCTGGAAAAAAAGAGTCACTCTGACCGATAGGATTGCGGTGGGCCAGAGCCTGCTCCATAACTCCGACTTTCATCTGGGCCACTTTCTTATTAAGATCGTGACCCTGATCCTGATGATTGAATTTGTCGGGGCGGTGTTGCTCTTTTTCGCCGCTCCTCAAGGATTTCCTCCTTTCTCCGCCCTGTTTCATGCTGTTTCTGCGTTCTGTAATGCCGGTTTTTCCCTGCACTCGGACAGCCTGATGGGCTATCAAAGTGACTGGCTGGTCAACCTGACTATTATCCTTTTGATTATACTGGGTGGGGTTGGCTTTGCTGTGCTTGTTGAAGGTAAGAAGATTTTTCTCACTCGATTACGGCGGCCTGGGGAGCGGATACAAAAAAGCTGGCATTTCACCGTAGTCATACAAACCAGTTTTTTTCTCATTATTGCAGGCTGGATATATATCTATTGTGCGGAATTCCTTGGGAGTAACGGTGAGATCAGCTACCAGCAAGCTCTTCTTGCCTCTCTTTTCCAGTCAGTCACCTGCCGCACAGCAGGTTTTAACTCCCTGGATCTGTCCGTCATGACCAATGCCTCGCTCTTCTTTATGATCTTCCTTATGTTTGTTGGTGGTGCTCCAGGATCCTGTGCAGGAGGAACCAAGGTCACTACCTTCCGCATCCTGGTCGCCTTTATCCGGGCCCAGATCTCTGGTCGGGATCAGGCAGTCATTGGCAAATACGCAGTTGACCGGGAATCGGTGAGTAACGCCATGATCCTGCTGTTTTTTTCCCTGGCCCTTATTTTTCTCTGCCTGATCGCCCTGAATTTTACTGAAGGAGGCAATGTTCCCCATAGCCAGTCACGCGGGCAATTTCTTGAAATCCTCTTTGAAACCGTCTCTGCTTTTGGCACAGCAGGACTCAGTACCGGGCTTACTTCCAAACTCTCCCCGCCAGGGAGGATAATCATCATGTTTCTCATGTTTGTTGGTCGACTTGGCCCCCTGGTGCTGCTCAGTTCTCTTCAATCCATGCGCACCAAAGTTCTTTTTTCTCTGCCTGAAGTCAAACTTTCTGTGGGCTAAAAAGGAGTATTTATGAAAGTACAAATTGGCATTATCGGACTCGGTAAATTCGGCCTCAAACTGGGAAAGACCCTGGTTGACCTGGGCCATGAAGTTCTGGGAGTGGAGACAAAACCTGAAAAGGTAAAAAAAGCCCAGCATGTCCTGACGCAGGTCTATCAGATTAATACCATGAGCCGAGAGGCCCTGGAGCAGATACGCATCCAGGATCTGCAGCATGTTCTGGTCAGTGTGGGGGATTCAATTGCCGCCAGTGTGATGATCTCTATGTATTTAAAAGAGCTCGGTGTTGCCAAGGTCTGGGTCAAGGCTATTCACCAGGATCACGAAAAACTGCTCCATAAAATTGGAGTGGATGAGGTGGTGATCCCGGAATTCATGGCAGCAAAGCAGATTGCCAGCCGCATTGCCATGCCGGGTTTTCTTGACTATCTCCCCTTTGATGAGTCTATGGCTGTTAAAGAATTCACCATCAAGGAATGGGAAGGCAAGACCCTGCTGGAGCTGAACCTGACCAATACCTTTGGCATTCAGGTGATTGCGGTACGGAGAAACGGCGACAAGAGATACCAGTATATTCCCAAGGCCAACGAGATCTTCCGTGAGGGAGACAATTTTGTTGCCATTGGCCAGATTTCGCAGCTGGATAGGGTAGTGCCGTAGGTTGAAAAAGGAGCAGAAAGTCTTGTCTATCCCAAAAAAAGAAAGAGCATGAAAGGCTTTATAATGATAAAGCTACTGATCAGGGATATGTATATGATTATCTGAAAAAAAAGGATAGGAGTAACTCTCATACAAAAAGAGTACTCTCTTTTCATTTGACATGACCACCCTGTCAAGATATCTTATTTTTTTATGCTTTTTCCGTAAAGAATTCTGCTCAAGACGATTCTAGCGTCAACAGCCCTTATCGGTTTATCGGGAATAGCCTTTGCTGTCCAATTATTTTCTCGGTATCACAACGTTGGGTTAAGAAATTACTCTTGACAGCAATAACCTATCGAATTATCCTCAAAAAAAGTTTATCCGAAACCAGATAAGGAGTTTTTCTATGAACAAAGACGTTGCGACCCGGCAGATTCTGCGGGGTACTGAAAAAGGAGAAAAAAAATACACCTTTGGTGATGATGCGCATGATCCGGACAGACCGGAGCAATGGTGGTTTCAGCAGTCAGATGAAGGGCTTATTCTTTTTATTGTGTTTTATTCCCAGGCCTGCCGATGGGCCCGCTGTCTCGGCTGTAATCTGCCGTCCAAAATGTCGGCTGAGCATGTCCCCTTTGATCATCTGATCAGGCAGACAGACTATCTGTTCAGCCTGCCTGAAATTGCGGAACAGGCCGGTTCGATCAACAAACTGATTGTTTCCAACAACGGTTCCGTGCTGGATGAGGCCACTTTTTCCTCAACCGCCCTGATGTATCTCATGGCCCGCATTAACATGCATTTTCGTGCCCTGAAAGTTCTGGCGCTTGAATCCAGACCGGAATATGTTGATATACCTGAACTCGAATTCCTGGCCCGCTCACTGCAGGAAGGTGAAAGGGCCACGGCCCTTGAGCTGTGCATAGGTTTTGAAGCCTTTGACGAACATATACGCAATAATGTCTTTGATAAGGGATTGACCCTGCATGCCTTTGAAGAACTGGCACAGAAAATCGCTCCGTACGGCTACCGGCTGAAATGCTATTTCATGCTAAAGCCTGTTCCAGGTATGAATGACAGCGAGGCGGTTGAAGATATTCGGCAGGCCATTGACTACCTTGATACAGTCAGCGCAAAGTATAACCTTGCCGTGAACATGCACCTCAATCCCACCTATGCAGCCCGTGGCACGCTGTTAGGGGAAGCCTTCCTGCGAGGTGAGTATATTCCGCCTTCGTTACGGGATCTTGCCTGGGCGGCAGGTTATGCGGAAGGGAAGAATATCTCTGTCTTTCTCGGATTGTCGGATGAAGGACTTGCAGAACAAGGCGGCTCCTTTATCCGAAAGGGCGATGAAGACCTGACAGAACGTCTGGAAGAATTCAATCGGACACAAAATTACAGTATTCTACGGGAGGTGTATTCGTGAAACTCATTGTACAGACAATACTTTTCATAACAGCAGCCTTTATCGGCTTGTCAGGAACCTCCTTTGCCGTACAGTACGTCAAGGCCCCGCCTCTTGCCGATGCGGTGAAAGCGCAGGTCCAGGATGTTAAAGCAGGCAACACCGTCCGGGTACCCCTGATTACCTGGGGCGGAGATATCGCCACCATCCTGGCCAATGGCAACAGCAGGACCACAACTGCGGGTTCAATTTTTGCCAAGAAAAATCTGCAACTCGAACTCAAGCGAACAGACGACTTCAAAGAGCAGATCAAGGCCTATATGCAGGGCGAGACCCCGTATCTGCGCGGTACCATGGGTATGATCAACATGGCTGCTGAGCTGCTGAATCGTGATTCGCGGACCAAACCCGTCATTATTTATCAGATGACCTGGAGCAACGGCGGTGACTGTCTGGTGGTGAAATCAGGTATCAAGTCGGCCAAGGATCTGAAAGGGAAAACCATTGCCCTGCAGGCCTACGGCCCCCATGTTGACTATCTGGCCAAGCTGCTCCGTGATGCCGGTCTGAAGATGTCGGATGTGACCATCAAATGGGTGAAAGATCTTACCGGCACGGACAATACGCCTGCTGAGGCCCTGCACAGCAAAGATGTCGATGCCGCCATGGTGATTATCCCGGACGGCCTTATGCTGACCTCCAACGGTTCCGTGGGCACCGGGGCCGAAGGCTCGGTTAAAGGGGCCAAGATTATGCTCTCCACCAAGAGTGCCAACCGTATTATTGCGGATGTCTATGCCGTGCGCAGTGATTATTTCACGGCCCATAAAAAAGAGGTGCAAGACTTTGTCCATGGTCTTCTCCTGGCGGAACAGGAGCTGAAGGCGGTCTTTAAAAATAAAAAGAAACGGCTGGCTGAGTATAAAAAGACCGTCACTGCTGCCGCTGAAATCCTGCTCGACAGCAAGGCTGCCACCGCAGATGCCGAGGCCCTGTACGGGGACTGTGAATATGTGGGCTTCCAGGGTAACGTAAAATTCTTTACCGATACAAACTGGCCGCGCAATCTGCACCGTCTCACAGACGAGGTCCAGGCCGCCTTTATCACCGGCGGACTCTTAAGCCGTAAGATTCCCCTCCAAAAAGCGGATTGGGACTATAACGCACTCCGCAAAGGTCTGACCGGAGTTGATGATGTCGAGGCCCCCAGATTCAACACTGAAGCAGTGGCCCAAGTGGTTGCCCGAAAGCAGAACCTCGGCACCCTGGATGAGGGAGAACTCTTTTCCTTTGAGGTTTTCTTTCAACCCAACCAGAACACCTTTTCACCGGATCAGTACAGTGATGCCTTTGCCAAGGTTGTTGATCTGGCCTCCACTTACGGCGGGGCTGTTATCACAGTGGAAGGACATTCCGACCCCATGGGCTATCTGCGCAAGCTCAAAGAAAAGGCATCAGAGATAGTGTTGACCCGAACCAAACAGGCCGCGAAAAACCTCAGCCTGACCAGGGCGATTGCGGTGCGGGATTCCATTATGGGCTACAGTGGGGACAAAGGTGTCAACCTTGATCCCAGCCAGTTCACGGTGATCGGGCACGGTATTATGCAACCGCGCACCGGTCTGTGCGGTCAGCTGCCCTGCCCTCCCAAAAGCAAAGAGGAATGGCTGAGTAATATGCGGGTGGTCTTCCGCATCATCCAGATCGAGGCAGAAGAAGAAGCCTTTATTCCCTTGGATTAAGGAGGATATCATCATGAAGAAAATGTTATATATATACACCTCCGCTCTCCTTATCCTTCTGTTCCTGAGCGGATGCAGCGAGGATGCCGACCAACGGAAGCCCTCTGCACCGCAGAAGAAAAAAGTCGCTGTTCAGCAACAACAGAATGTGCCTTCTCCTTTTGAGCAGGCAGCAGAGTCAGCTGTCTGGCCGCCACCAGCCGAGGATCAGGCGAACATTCTGCCTGCTGATCAATGGACCGGAAAAAATTATGTGATGATTTTTGACGGCTCAGGCAGTATGGGTGACCGCGGTTGTTCCGGCAACACAACAAAAAGTGTAGCAGCCAAGGAAGCCGTTGCGGAATGGGCCCAATCCGTCCCTGACGGTGCGAACCTGGGGCTTATTGTTTTTGATCAGAAAGGCTTTTCTGCCCGCCTGCAGCTGGACCAGGGCGACCGCCAGCAATTTATTCAGCAGGTCCAGGCTGTCGTGCCCGGTTCCGGCACCCCCTTGACCCGGGCCGTGCAAATGGCCTATGAGCTTCTGACCGAGCAAGCCGGGAAGCAGCTGGGTTACGGGGAATATCATATGGTGATCGTCACCGACGGTGCTGCCAACCAGCCGGAGAGGCTGACCCAAACGGTCAACTCGGTGCTGGCCCATTCCCCGATCCTCATCAGCACCATCGGTTTCTGTATTGCGGAAACCCATTCGCTCAACCAGCCGGGCCGGACCATTTATAAGGCTGCGAACAATCCAGAGGCTCTTCGCCAAGGGCTGCAGGATATCCTGGCTGAATCCGAGTCTTTTGATGATGTAACAGCATTTTGAAGTATACTGTCCACTGGAATAAAATGCGTTTTTCTGTCCCGGCCTTGAAAGACCGGGCTATGTTCGGCAGTCCCTTCGGGACGCTGTTTTCGTGCAGCCCCGAAGGGGCGACAGAGAATAGCCCACTGTTTTAACGGTGGGCGTTGGGATCGGAAAACGCAAGTGAGCCAAAGACCAACATGAATAAAAAAATAACAGGTGCGCTCCTTCTCCTGCTGCTTGGTGCTGCAATATTAATCGGCATCAAGCTGCTGCTGCCGGGCTTTATTGAGGAGAAACAGGTCAGCACCAGCGATGCAAGCAAAATGAAAGGGAAAATCAGACTCGCTCTGGACAACTGGATCGGGTATTTCCCCTTGCGCTCCAATGAGATGAAAACCCTGATGCGGCGCGGAGGCTGGAACCTTGTCTGGACCGATGATAAGGCGGATTACAGGACACGTATGGAGCAATTGCACAAGGGCGAAATAGATGTTGCGGTGGCGACAGTGGATTCCTACCTCCTCAACGGTGCCGAGTTTGACTTTCCCGGTTCCATTGTTGCGGTGCTTGACGAATCCAAGGGCGGTGATGCCATTGTTGCCCGCAAAAAACAGGCTGAAAATCTGGACGGGCTGAAAGGGAAGGATGACCTGAAGATCGCTTTTACCCCGAACAGTCCCAGCCATTATCTGCTCAAGGCGGCAGCTGATCATTTCAATGTGCCGGAACTGCTGCCGAGTCGAAAGGGCAACAGGATTGAAACCCAGGGTTCTGAGGGTGCCCTGAAAAAGCTGCTGGCAGGCAAGGCCGACATTGCCGTGCTCTGGGAGCCTGATGTTTCCAGGGCACTTGCGGAAAAAAATATTGTCAAGCTGCTGGGAACAGAGGATACAGCACGGCTCATTGTGGATATCCTGCTGGTGAATCGCGATTTCATCCAGGATGAACCCGAAGCTGTAAAGGTACTGCTCAGTTCGTATTTCAGGGTGCTGAAAAAATACAGAGATAACCCGGATTTTCTGGAGAAAGACGTGGTCGAAGAAACAGGGCTTTCCCGCAAGACGGCACAGGCCATGCTGCATGGTGTCCGTTGGGTCTCACTGATGGAGAACTGCGAGAAATGGTTCGGCATTACCCAAGCTGCCCGATCCGGCGGTCAGGCACAGGAGCTGGTCAGCGACACCATTGAATCAACAGCAGCAACCCTGGTCAATGCCGGTGATTTTTCCTCTTCACCGGTGCCGGATCAGAACCCCTATCGACTGCTGAAAAGCTCCTTTCTCCAGGAATTATATACCAAAGGGATAAGCGGTTTCACGAAACCGGGAGCCGCTACCCAGGGAACCGATTCGCTCACCGCACCTTTCCCGCCCCTGGACGCCGGAGCCTGGGAAAGACTGCGTGAAGTGGGAACCCTGAAAATTGAGCCAATTATCTTTCAGCACGGTTCAGCTGAACTTGATCTGTTTTCTGAAGAAGTCCTGAAAAAAGTTGTTGCCCGCCTGGAGCATTATCCGCATTTCCGAATAATGGTGAAAGGCCATACCGGTCTGCGCGGTGACCCGGAACAGAACAAAGCCCTGTCCCAGCAACGGGCCGACAGTGTTGCCGCTTTTCTCCAGAAAAAATTTGGTATTGATCCGAACCGGATCCGGGCCGTGGGATACGGGGCTGACCGTCCGTTGCAACAGTTGCCCGGAGAATCAAAACGGGCCTATGAACACCGCCTGCTGCGGGTGGAAATCGTTCTTGTTCGTGAGGTGTTCTGAGCATGCTCTATTTTTCTGTTCATACCGAGAGCACGGACAGCAGAGGCCTTCCGAGGATAGAGGATTTTTCCGGTCGGGCCGTGCAAAAGGCTGTACAGGCGGAGAGCCTGTTTCATCCGGTTTCTCTCTACTCAACCGCTCTGGGCCTGCTTTCCGGGCTGGGCTGGTATCTTTTCGATATGTCCATGCTGGCAATCAGTATGGGGGGACTGCTCTGTCTCGGTGCGGGCATGGCCACGGTGAACATGATCTTCCGGCGGGATATCATTGCCCGGCAATATCTTGACCGTCTTTCCGCCCGCTTTGCGGAAGAACGGGAAGGACTGCTCCGCACCCTGAGTACGGATCTGGAAAAATGCCGTCATATCAGAGGGGCGGGTCAGTATGGCGAGCAGGCCCGGCAGCAGTTTGTCTTTATCACGGAAAAATACGATACCTTCCGGACCATGCTGGATCAGAAACTCAAACACGGCGAACTGACCTATGGCCGGTTTCTCGGAGCTGCAGAGCAGGTCTATCTGGGTGGACTGGACACCCTGCGCAGAATTGTTGTCCTGCTCCAGAGCGTGGCCACGATTGATCCTGACTATATTGCGCAACGGCTTGCTGAACTTGAACGCCTTACAACTCCAGATCCTGCAGATGAACGGGAGTATGCCACCCTGAAAAAACGCCAGGAACTCATGGAAGAACAGCTGAAACAGGTCAATAATCTGCTGACTGATAACGAAGAATCCATGACCATCATGAACCAGACCATTGCCACGGTGGCGCAGATGCAGACCGGCGGTGATCTGGCCTCAATGGATCTGGAAACAGCTATGGAAAATCTCCAGGAGCTTGCCCAGCGTAACTATCATACCCATTAAACAGCGCAGACAAACATTGCAGCACCTTTTTTACAGAAAGAATGAATCGCCCCGCTGCTGACCGCCGGGGTATATTACTCGCATAGTTTTGCATATAAGGAGACGACCTGATATGGATACTCAGACAACCACAGCAATGACCCTGCCCGCTGCTTCAGACCTGAAAAACGAGCTTGCACTGACTGATCCGCAAAACCTCACTGTAACCGAGGGACAGGATCCGGAAGTTGAAGAGGCTGCGGAAAAATTCGTTGCCGCAGTCCTGGCCTTTGATCCCAATGACCCGGCCCAGCAGAATGCCCGTGACGCCAATATTGCTGCGGTGGAAACACTGGGCAGTAAAACCCAGGAGCAAGCGGCACGGCGCAGTGCCATGCTCAAGCAGCCGATCCGTTCTCTTGCTGCAAAAAGTGATGACGGCGGCGAGGTTGCTCAGTCCCTTGTTGAACTGAATATGCAGGTTGATGAGCTGGATCCGGGCAAATTTGATTTCGAGGCTGGCTGGTTCGGTCGTCTCTTAGGCATGCTGCCCGGTATCGGTACACCAATGAAACGGTACTTTCTCAAGTTTGAACAGGCGGATACAGTGATTGAAGCGATTATCCGTTCTTTAAAGGAAGGTAAGGGTCAACTCATGCGGGATAATATGACCCTGGTCGAAGACCAGAAGGCCATGCGCGGTTTTACCTATCGGCTGGAAAAGACCATCAAGCTGGGGATGCAGATTGATCATCGCCTGAACTATGCCCTGGAACGTGAAGTGCAGCCGGATGATCCCAAGGCCTCCTTTATTCAGGAGGAACTGCTCTTTCCCCTGCGCCAGAGGATTCAGGATCTCCAGCAGCAACTGGCGGTCAACCAGCAGGGTGTGCTTGCCATTGAGTTGCTTGTCCGCAACAACAAGGAACTGATCAAGGGTGTTGACCGGGCCATCAATGTGACCGTGAACATGCTGAGTGTGGCTGTCACGGTTGCTCTTGCCCTGGCGAATCAGAAGATTGTTCTGGAAAAAATTGACGCGATCAACAAGACAACCAACCGGCTGATTGAGGAAACCGCTTCCCGCCTGAAAACCCAGGGGGCAGCTATTCAAAAGCAGGCTGCCAGCACCCAGCTCAGTATGGAATCACTGACCAGGGCCTTTGCGGATATCAATACAGCCCTGGATGATATCTCAACCTTCCGTAAGAATGCCCTGCCCGAGATGTCGAAAAATATCCTGGAAATGGATCAGATGACCGCTGAGGCGGAAGCTCGGATCAGAAAGCAGGAGCAGGGGAATCAGGCTGCACCGTCAATTGAGCTTGATTTTACCGGGGCTGCTTGATCGCAAAGCTTCGGGGTTGCTTTCACCCCGCTCCTTACGGGCGGGGTTCGGCAGGATACCCTTCCAGGCTTTCTGAATCAATTTATTCAGCAAGGAAAAAACGTTATGAGCGAAACACGAACACTGGTCAGTTTCGACTGGGCGATCAAGAACATTCTGCGCGACAAAGCCAACTACGACGTGCTGGAAGGTTTTCTGAGCACGCTGCTGGATAGAGACATCAGGATTCTCTCCCTGCTGGAAAGTGAAAGCAATCAGGAGGATGCATCCGACAAGTTCAATAGGGTGGATCTCTCGGTCGAGGATGAGACCGGTGAAATTTACATCATCGAAGTGCAGGCGGGCTGGGAACGGTATTATTTACAGCGACTTTTGTACGGCAGTTCCAAGCTGATCGTGAACCGTATGCAGCTGGGCAATTCGTTTGCAAAGGTAAAAAAAGTCATCTCGGTCAGCATCCTCTACTTTTTGCTCGGAGAGGGTGAAAACGATTATCTCTATAAGGGAACGACCGACTTCTATGGCATGAACACCAGGGAGAGGTTACGCCTGAAGCCGAGAAAACGCCGTGCAATAGTGGGACGGGAGATTGACGCAGGCACCGTGTTTCCAGAATACTACCTGATTGAGGTGGAACGTTTTCATGACATCATCAACAGCGGCATTGACGAGTGGGTATATTTCTTCAAGAATTCCGAGGTCAGATCGGATTTCCGGTCAAAGAACATTCAGGCGGCGGCAGAGAAACTTGACCTGCTGAAAATGTCCCAAGCGGAACGTCGGGCGTACGAGAAATATCTGGTCAACAGGGCCAGCGAAAAAGATATGATCGAATCCGCGTATGACGAAGGGATTGAGAAAGGCAAGTCTGACGTGGTTGTCAATATGCTGCGTATGGGGCTGCTGACGGTTGATCAGATCGCGCAGGCAACGGGGCTGTCAGAGGATGAAGTCAGGAAACTCTCCGAAGATGAGTAACAGGATAATCGATTCATACAGGAAAAAACGTTATGAGCGAAACACGAACTCTGGTCAGTTTCGACTGGGCGATCAAAAACATTCTGCGCGACAAAGCCAACTACGATGTGCTGGAAGGTTTTCTGAGCACGCTGCTGGATAGAGACATCAGGATTCT
Organism: Candidatus Electrothrix sp.; assembly: GCF_052785085.1. NCBI lineage: Bacteria > Pseudomonadati > Thermodesulfobacteriota > Desulfobulbia > Desulfobulbales > Desulfobulbaceae > Candidatus Electrothrix > Candidatus Electrothrix sp. The sequence continues at coordinate 4,741 of NZ_JALAAI010000056.1, read as the reverse complement.
CACCCTGCTGGAAAGTGAAAGCAATCAGGAGGATGCATCCGACAAGTTCAATAGGGTGGATCTCTCGGTCGAGGATGAGACCGGTGAAATTTACATCATCGAAGTGCAGGCGGGCTGGGAACGGTATTATTTACAGCGACTTTTGTACGGCAGTTCCAAGCTGATCGTGAACCGTATGCAGCTGGGCAATTCGTTTGCAAAGGTAAAAAAAGTCATCTCGGTCAGCATCCTCTACTTTTTGCTCGGAGAGGGTGAAAACGATTATCTCTATAAGGGAACGACCGACTTCTATGGCATGAACACCAGGGAGAGGTTACGCCTGAAGCCGAGAAAACGCCGTGCAATAGTGGGACGGGAGATTGACGCAGGCACCGTGTTTCCAGAATACTATCTTATAGAAGTCGAGCGTTTTCATGACATCATCAACAGCGGCATTGACGAGTGGATATATTTCTTCAAGAATTCCGAGGTCAGATCGGATTTCCGGTCAAAGAACATTCAGGCAGCAGCCGAGAAACTTGACCTGCTGAAAATGTCCCAAGCGGAACGTCGGGCGTACGAGAAATATCTGGTCAACAGGGCCAGCGAAAAAGATATGATCGAATCCGCATATGACGAAGGGATTGAGAAGGGTATTGAGAAAGGGCTTGAAAAAGGAATCGAACAGGGAGTCGAGAGAGGCAGGTCTGACGTGGCTGTCAATATGCTGCGTATGGGGCTGCTGACGGTTGATCAGATCGCACAGGCAACGGGGCTGTCAGAGGATGAAGTCAGGAAACTCAGTGTCTGAAAGGAATCAGGATGCATCAGCTTGAATTGGGTTGAGGATAAAATTTCCCGGATGATGTAAAGGTGCAGCAGGAAAAAATGGCGTTGCAGTGCTGCAGAACCGTTTTCTCCTGCTGCATGATCATTTTTTTCCACTACAGAATGACTTTCTCCCGCTCCAGAACGAGTTTTTCCTGCTGCAGAATGATTTTCCCCCGCTACACAACAAGTTTTTCCTGCCCCAGAACCTCTTTCCCCTGCAAACGAACCATTTCAATGCCTTACAACCCATCATTGTAACCATTATTCACTGTCAAGAAATGTTGCTTTTTGTTGACAAACAAGGTATAAATAATTATACGTAAAGTTTAATGACGTGCAATTTTTTAAACGCCGTTTACACAGAAGCATAGTTATCAATTTTCACTAACGGTTATATGATGAACGAGAATGCTTTAAACTGTTGGGAGTTCAAGAAATGCGGCAGAGAACCTAATGGTGAAAAGGTTGTTTTATACGGAGTATGTCCTGTTGCAGCCGACAAAAGAGCCGATGGTATCCATAATGGTAAGAATGCTGGCCGTTGCTGCTGGGTTATGCCCTCTAGAAGTCGTTTGAAAAATACTTTTAGTTGTTGCTCTGGTGGATTGGACGAATGCCGTGAGTGTAATTTTTACAAAATGGTTAAGAAAGATACAGAACTGCTTGTTTTAGCATAGTATGTAGAGCCAACTTGCGGTTTGGCTGTGCCCTTGAGGCCACATCATCTACTTTTCTTTGACTGGTTATTTTCTATATTCTGACCGGGTACGCATATTCTGCGTTACCCGGTTTTTCTTTGTCGTCATAATTTGAATCTGTACCCCGCATAGCTATGTGGCTTGATTCCGGGTGTAATATCTGGGTGGCTACTTTTCCTCTGTTGATTTCCTGAAAAATCGTTCATCATTCTGCTTCAATATACTGTCCCACTATGTCGGAATAATATTTACTTTATTGTGCGATTATGGTTAATTTGCTTAGCTCATTACAATATTTTTTTAGTTTTCCAGGAGGAAAAATGAACAAGAACGAAGTTATTGCAACACTCAATAGTGCTATCCTTAGTCATAAAAAATGGGTTTCAAATGCCCTTGCTTTAATTGAGGGTGTCCCTCTTGATAAAGAGCAAGTTCCTGTTAACTCAACTGAATGTGAATTCGGGAAATGGTTCTATTCTGTTGGGCAAAACTTGATAGATATTCCAGGGTTTAAGGATATTGAAGAATCCCATGACAAGCTCCATAGAACCTATATGGAAATATTTGCGATTTTGTTTGGGGAAGGAAGCGAGCCGTCATTCTTCAACAAATTAATTGGTCGATCCAATAAAGTGGTAGCTGCGAATCGTAAACAAGCAATGGGTAAATACTCCATCCTGGAAAGGCAGTCTAAGACGATAATAACCCAACTTCAGCAGATAGAAAAAATAATTACAGCTATGAATGACAAACAGTTTGAAAAATATTTTGACTAAGGTGTATGCGTCAGACGTCATCTGACATTTCCCCTGTTTTCAGGGGATATCCATTCTCTCCGGGAAGTTCATTTTCCCGGAGATCAGATACTACTCCATGTTCTCCTTTGGCAATTCAGCCTGCATGGGCAATGGAGCAAGTCCCAGTTCCTCCAGGAACGTGTTGTGCTTTGCTGTTGACGCACGAATCTCCTTCTCAATCTCAATCAACTCCTTATGCGTGGCTGAGAGGTCGATCTCCGGCTCTGGCCTGGCCGTGCTGACATAGCGCGAGATGTTCAGGTTGTAATCGTTCTCTTTGATCTCTTCCATCTCGACCCGCCGGGCGTAGCGCTTCTCTTCCTTGCGGTGTTGGTAGGTGTCGATGATCTTCCTGATGTGTTCGGGCTTCAGAGAGTTCTGCCGCTTGCCCTTTTCAAAGTTTTCTTCTGCGCTGGCGTTGATGATCAGCACGTCATCCGGCTTCTTGCACTTCTTGAGCACGAGAATGCATACCGGGATACCTGTGGAGTAGAACAGATTCGCCGGCAGGCCGATCACCGTATCGATGTGCCCGTCGTTGAGCAGCTTCCTGCGGATTGCCGCCTCCTTGCCGCCCCGGAACAGTACGCCGTGGGGCAGGATGATCGCCATCACGCCATCGTCTTTGAGGTAATGAAACCCGTGCAGCAGAAAGGCGAAGTCAGCTGCGCTCTTGGGTGCCAGGCCGTGGTTCTTGAAGCGCATGTCTTCGCCCAGGGCCTCGTTCGGGGTCCAGCGGTAGCTGAACGGGGGATTGGCAACGACCGCATCAAAGGTTGGCTTTTTTGCCGGGTTTTGCTCACAGAGCATGTCCCAGTCATTAGTCAGCGTATCGCCGTGAAAAATCTTGAACTCTGAATCCTTGACCCCGTGCAGCAGCATGTTCATGCGGCACAGGTTGTAGGTGGTGATGTTCTTCTCCTGGCCGTGGATCATGCCGATGCTGCCCCCGGCCTTGACCACACTGTTGCGGACGTTCAGCAACAACGATCCCGACCCGCAGGCAAAGTCCAGCACGCTTGCCAGCTTTTTCCGGGGCCCGCTCTCAGGCTCCTGGCTGTCAAGGGTGACAATGGCGGACAGGATGTCGCTGATGCGCTGGGGCGTATAAAACTCCCCGGCCTTTTTGCCTGACCCGGCGGCGAACTGGCCGATCAGGTATTCGTAGGCATCGCCCAGGGTGTCGGAATCGGTTGAGAACTCGGCCAGCCCCTCAGCGATTTTCTGGATAATGGTGCAGAGCTTGGCATTGCGGATTTTGTTGGTCTTGCCCAGCTTTTCCGAGGCAAGGTTGATCTCCGAAAACAGCCCGGAAAAGGAGCTGCCAAAGGATTCGTTCTCAATGTACTTGAACCCCTCTCGAAGCGTGTCAAGCAATTCATCATGCTGGGTCCGGGCCATGTCGGCGATGTTTGCCCAAAGATGCTTTGGCTTGATGACGTAGTGGTACTTGCGGCGCATCTGTGCTTCGAACGCGGTTATGTCATCGGGGTTGTCGTCGTACCAGACCGACAGCGGCGTCCGCCCGCCGTTGCCCACCGCATCCGGGTCAGGATAGTCCCGCCCCAGTTCCTTCTGCGCAGCCTGCTCGTAGTTGTCCGAGATATAGCGCAGGAACAGAAACGCGAGCATGTAATCACGGAAGTCGTCCGCATTCATGGCCCCGCGCAGTTGGTCGGCGATATTCCAGAGGATTTTGCCGAGTTGTTTTTGGTTGTTTTCAGTCATGGCGTTTCATCTTTTTTATCTCACTATTCAGCCCCAATGGGGCGAAATCCATATAGCCAGGGGCAACGTCCCTGGACTGAAAGGGCGGAATATGAATCAATCCCAGACATATTTTTCGTCCCATTCGACGCGGTATTGTTTCAACAATGTGCGATATTCGTCTTCAAAATTCCGTTGCCGGTGGTGTTCCTTTTGCCGTGCGATATATTTCTCCAATGCCTCCACATTGGACATGCCAATCGAGAAGGCACCATATCCGGTCTGCCAGGCAAAACCCGCCAGCCGTTTGTCTTTGCCTTTGATCCATTTCGAGGAACTCTTTTTCACTTCTTCCAATAATTTACTCACCGTAACAATGCGTTCCAACCGGCAAAGAATGTGCAGGTGATTTTCCGTTCCGCCGATTTTCAGCAAAGGGCAGGCCATGTTTTTGTGGATGGCCGCGATGTAGGCGTAGAGTTCGGATTCCAGTTCGGGGAGGATCAGCGGTTCCCGGTTCTTGACGCTGAATACGAGGTGGAGGAGGATGTTGGATAATGATTGTGGCATAGGTATTCGTTTTTATTTTTTTAATGTCGCCCTTTCAGAACCAGGGGCGTTACCCTTGGCTGTATAGAGGCCCGCCCCCTTGGGGCTTCGGTGGTGTAGAGAATGATGTCATTTATGAGTTCAGCAATCCATATAGGTCTTTCCGTCAGCCCCAACGGG
>NZ_JALAAI010000055.1:0-23069 GCF_052785085.1 Candidatus Electrothrix sp. | reverse complement strand
CGCACTCTCTGGCACTACATTAAGAATCCGAAAATCTGTGATGAGTAATTACAGATATTTGAAAGAGGAGCAAGGCCCCAAAAAGGACTTTTTTTCGTGTTTTGAGCACAAATCCTACGAACTTGGGTTAAGGAGCATCTCTGCTTGGCCGGGAATGCGGAAGAGGCGTTGCTGGCGGTGCATTTTCATATTGCCGAGCGGACTAAACAGCGTTCGAGGCTGAAGCTGGAATCAAATGAAGCCTTCGGGGAATGGTTCAGGCGGGTGAATGGGATAATGGGCTGTGCAGGCTGGTTAGGCTACTTAGATTTATCCGGCTATGATCTTCAGTCGCAGAATTTTTTTGCGGCAAACTTTGCCATGTCTCATCTTAATGGGGCAAACTTGTCTTATTCAATTTTTTTGCTTGCAAACGTTAGCGGGGTGCAGCTTGAGAAGGCTGATATTAGGTTGGCTAATTTGCAACACGCAAACTTTGAAGGCGCGAATCTCAAGGATGCAGACCTTTTTATGGCTAATTTGCGCGACGCAAAACTTGAAGGGGCCAATTTAGACGGAGCGATCTTAGATGAGGCCATTCTCACAGGCACCATTTTGGAGAAGAAGGAGGCGTAGGGGCAGACCTGCGTGTCTGCCCTGCTCTATCATCCTGCAATGCCGGGTGAACACATAGGTTCGCCCCTACATAATACGATAGGAAAACCGGCAACCGTACATAGACGCATCTCGGATAAGCACTTATCCGAACCTCGCCATAGTGTTTATAAAAGATTCGCCATAACGCTTATGGCAGATTCGTTATAGCCTGTAGCCGAGTTCGTTCATAGGTTATGGCCGAATTCGTTTGCAGGCTATGGCGTATGCTCGGAATAAGCTGTGCCGACCTTACCGAGACCACGTATCCCGATCCGAACATTGTTAATCCTGCCGCTGCCCGGCAGATCGGGGCGGGGAAGGCCCCCCTGGCGGTGCGGCGGGAGGGAAAAACGTCCCGAAGGGGTAATGACAACACTGGCAGACAATTCAAAAAAGATGAATTGTTGACAGAGTCTTCATTTCCTGCAAGGATTATCTGTGAAGGCATCAAAAAACAGCAAAAGGAGGCATGTCATGGGCAATATCACCATTCGTATACCGCAACAGATTCATATTGAATATACATTGAAAAACGCAGGGCTGACCAGGCGTATCCTTGATTTGCTCAATGCTTTGATTGTTCGGGACGGCAGCCAGGATGTACATTCTGTTGATCTTGACGACACTGTGACAGAGGAAGAACTGCGTTTAGGCGATCTGGCCCTGCAGCTCTTCGGTGCCGATGCCGGAGTTGACCTGAATCTGCCGCAACACCGCGCTCATCAGCCTCTGGAGTTGGAGCCGTGATCCTGCTGGATACCAATATAATTTCCGAAGTGATGCGCCGGAAGCCTTCGGACAGGGTGCTGGGCTGGCTGAACCTCCGAAACAAGGAGGAGTTATTCGTCTCCAGCATTACCATTGCGGAAATCTGTTACGGCTTGCGTATTTTACCGGTCGGTCAACGCAAGAAACAGCTTGAGACACATTTTGAACAATTTATTGCTCAGGGGTTCACCGGGCGTATCATTGGATTTGACGAGTCTGCAGCCCGTGTCTATGCGGAAATTATGGGCCTGCGCAAAGAAAAAGGCCGTCCCATGAGTCTCCCCGACGGCCAGATCGCCGCTGTCGCCCGGAGCAATAACTTGGCTTTGGCAACCCGTAATATACGTGATTTTGGACATTGCGAGATTGAACTGATCAATCCTTTTGAGTAAATCGCTTTTATGACAACTGGCTGAAAGAACTCCAATCTTCTTCGGAGCCGGAGAAAACCCTGCCTTACCGGGCAAATAACCCGACGGAACAGGAAAAAAAGTCCCTGCAACGGGGCAAAACCGCACCGGAGCAGGTGAAACACATTCTGGAGCGGTACGAAATAACGCTGGAGCAGGAGAAAGTGGTTCCGGAGCGGGTAAAAACGGCTCTGTAGCGGGAGAAAGTCGTTCTGTAGCACGTTTCTCTGATTTTCCCCCGTCCCAGGACGGTTTTCTCCCTGCCCGCAACTGCTGTTCAATCCGGCAACCCGTGCTTTATTCATCCGCACGAACTCTTTGACGATCCGCAATTCAATTGTGCGGCCAGCGTCCGCACAATTGAACTTATGAAGCAATCCGAAGAGCTGCCAACTAAAGCAGGCATCGACATTACGCCATGTTCTGCTTGATCATAGGCTGTTGACTTTTACCGGAGCACGATATATACTTTTTTATATATACCACTTCAATAAAAAGGAGAATATTCATGGAAACAGCCAAATTATTTACCAACGGTCGGAGTCAGGCTGTCCGCCTGCCCAAGGAATTCCGGTTCACCGGCAAAGAGGTTTTTATAAAAAAAACAGGTGTCGGCATTCTGCTTCTGCCCAAAGAACAATCTGTCTGGGATATTTGGGAACAAACGCTGCTTCAGGGCGGGGAACCCATTCTGCCGGAACGGAATCAGCCGAAAGAACAGCAGCAGCGGGAAGGACTGGATGAACTTTTTGCTTGATACCGATATCTGCATCTATCTAATCAATAAACACCCGACTTCAGTCATCAGCAAATTCAAACAGTACCGGCCCGGAGATATAGGCATTTCGGTCGTAACCGTGTCCGAATTGGAATACGGGGTTGCAAAGAGTGTCCGTCAGCAGGAAAATCAGCAACGGCTTGATGCTTTCCTTGCTCCGTTTGACCTGCTTTCCTATACTGCCGAGACCGTCAGAACCTACGGGGCTGTCCGGGCGGATTTGGAAAAACGAGGAAAGGTTATCGGCCCGCTTGATATGCTGATAGCGGCCCAGGCCCTGACCGAAAAGCTAACCCTGGTCACCAATAATGAAAGAGAATTCAGACGAGTGCCCGGCCTTCTGATTGAAAATTGGGCGGTATAACGGCTTCTTTCATGCCTGTCTTATCAAGACTTTTATTTTATTTCAATCAACCTTATGCATCAACCTGACCTCCTCTCCCAGATCTCTCTCGGTGAAGACAGCACCCGCCAGTTCAAGGAAGATGCACAAAGTACCGATGAGCTACCAACCAAAGCAGGCATCGACAAAGTGGACAAGCTTCGTTTCCGAGATTTCCTCCAGGATGTCTACGAAATGGAATACCCTGATTCCATCGAAGAACGAACCCGCCTGCTCCAGAATATGAATCTGGCCACCGATGACGGGAATCTCAACCTGGGCGGGCTACTGATGTTTGGCGAACAACCGGAATTAATCATGCCCCAGTTTGTGGTCAAGGCGATCCGTTATCCCGGCAATGAAATTCACGCCTCAGACTACATAGACACCGAGGATTTGAAAAAATCCATGCTGGCAACGCCAATATTGAGACAGGGAAGCAGGGACAAAAGGCGAGCCAGAACCCGTCCCTGCATGGACAGTGGGTTAAGCGATCTCAACCAACTCCAGATCAAAGGTCAGATCTTTTCCTGCCAAAGGCGGATTGGCATCCAGCTGAATATGCTCATCTGTCACCTCAGTAACCTCCACCACAATAGGCTGGTTGTTGGGGCCAGCGAGCTGCAAACGCTGCCCTACCTCCGGGGTGATATCAGCAGGAATCTGATCACGGGGTGCAGTAATCACCATCTCTTCGTTACGCTGACCGTAGCCCTTATCCGCAGGGATCGTGACGTTTTTCTTCTCACCCGGCTCCATGCCTGCGATCGCCTCATCAAAGCCAGCAATCACCTGGCCGCTCCCCAAGGTGAACTCCAGCGGCTCAACCCCAACAGAAGAATCAAACTGGGTTCCGTCTTCCAGAGTACCGGTGTAATGAACTTTGACGCTGTCTCCTGATTTTGCTACAGACATACATGCTCCTTATCCTTTTTCAGGATTTTGGGAAATGAATAATCAGAATTGGGCAATATGCCACCAATCCCGTTGAATATATTCTTTTAATGGTATTGTACATTCAGGTTGCTGTCAACCTTTGCGCTCTGATTTATCAGATTTCCCCTCTTGGTTCTCTGCCTCTTCCACCCTATCCCGCTGCACATAGCCAAATCCACAACAGGCCGGGCATTCCTCTACCGAAAGAAGAAACCGACTCTCGCCTTTGAAAAAATTGATCTGCCCGGCACCGCCGCAGGTAGGACAGGGTTGATGTTGCGGAGGATGTTGTCCTGTCTGCTCATTCACCTTACTCACCATTTTGCATTGCCTCCAGCTCTTCCCAACGGGCGTACAAACCAGCGACCTCTTGCTGGACAATCTCCAGTTCTTCGCAACACTCAGCCAATTTGGCCGGGTCTGTTGCTATTTCAGGCTCCTGTATTGCCGTTTCCAGTTCCTCCTGGCGCATCTCTGCTTCCAGAATTTTTTCTTCCATCTGATCGTACTCGCGCTGATCCATGTAGGAGAGTTTTTTCACAGATTTTTTCGGCGCAGGTTTGGCTGATACCTTTTTCTTTTCCTTTTCCGAGGTGTTGCCTGTATCGCTCCCTGTAGTCAGAGCGGCCAGCCACTGCTCATAATCGGCAAACAGGGTCGCCCTGCCCTTGCCGTCAAACCCGAGTACCTGATCACAGGTCCGATCCAGCATAAAACGATCATGAGTTACCAGAACCAAGGCCCCGCCAAACTCGTTCAGGCTCTGCTCCAGAACATTCAGGGAGGGAATATCCAGATCATTAGTTGGTTCGTCAAGAAGGAGGATATCCGCTGGCTGACGCATCAGGGAAGCAATGAGAATTCGGGCCTGCTCCCCACCGGAGAGCCGTGACACCGGGGTTTCCAGTTGATCTGTGCGAAAGAGAAACCGTTGGGCCCAGGAAGCGACATGAATGGAACGATCCTGATAGATCACGGAATCGCCGTCCGGCGCCAGGGCGCGCCGCAGGGTTTGGTCCTGGTCCAGTTGCTCCCGCCGCTGATCAAAGCTGACAATACGGAGATTATCAGCTGTATCAATGCTGCCGATGTCCGGCTGCAAACCGCTTTCACCAGAGCCTGCCGCAGCCAGAATCTGCATCAGAGTGGATTTACCACAACCGTTCCTCCCCAGCAGACCGAGCCGGGTGCCCGGAGAAAGGGTCAGATCAAGATCAGAAAACAGCATCCTCCCCTCAAAACCTTTACTGATTCCAGTGGCAACCAGCAACTTTCTGGTCTTGCGTTCCGTGCCATCAAAGGCAATATCCACAGTATTGCCCACCCGGTTGCGTTGTTTGAGTACAGACAGCTCATCCTGCATGCGATAGGCAGCATCCTTGCGGGACTTGGCCTTGGTGGCCCGTGCCTTGGGGCCACGACTGAGCCACTCGTTCTCCCGCCGCACCTTATTGGCCAGCCGTTCCTCCATTTCCTGCTGCTGCTCTAAAAAGGCATCCCGCTTTTCCAGAAAGGCGGAGTAATTCCCTTTAACCTGTAGAGTTCCCTCAGGATAGGCGGCTGACAGCTCAATAATCCGATGAACCGTATTTTCCAGAAAACGACGATCATGACTCACCATGAGATAGGCAGCCGGACTTTCCGGTAATGACGTCTTGAGTAGCTTTTCCAGCCAGAGAATGCCCTCAATGTCAAGATGGTTGGTGGGTTCGTCCATAACCAGCACATCAGGATGGACCACCAAGGCCCGACAGATAGCCAGCCGCTTGCGCCAGCCCCCGGAGAGCAGGCGAACCGGAGTATCCGGGTCTGGAAACTCGGCCCGACTGAGCAGGCTATGCACCCGGTTATACTGTTCTACCTCCTCAATATGAAAGTCAGCCACAGCAGCGTACAGGTTATCAGCGCAGCTTTTGTCCTCATCAAAGACATCAGCCTGAGCCAGATAACTGACCTTGACATGACGCTGACGAAAAATCTCACCGCTATCCGCTTCAATCAGCCCGGCAAGAATTTTCAGCAGAGTGGATTTTCCTGAGCCATTGGGGCCGATCAGTCCGACCTTATCTCCTTGAGCCAGCACCAGCCCTACAGAAGAAAACAGGGTCTGGGCTCCAAAGGACTTACTCAAATCCCGACAGGAAAGCAGATTAGACATGTTCGCTGACCGCCTCATCGGTTTCCGCTTTGGGGTAGGATCCCAACCATTCATAATGGGCGCAGATCTGCTGGAGAATTGAGCAACCTTCTTTGATGCCAGGCTCCTCAACATGACCGACCAAATCCAAGAAAAAAAGGTACTTCCACTGCTTACCTTTGATGGGCCGGGACTCAATTTTGGTCAGATTAATGCCTTTGGCTGATAAAACTGTCAGGGCCTCATTCAAGGCACCAGGACGATCAGACATACCGAGCAGGAGCGAGGTCTTATCAGAACCACTGGGGGCCATGGTTTGACGTCCGATCACGAGAAAACGAGTGGTATTTCCCTGATAATCCTCAATACCACTCACCGCAACCTGAACATTATAGGTTTTCACGGCCAGCTCACTGGCAATGGCCCCGATATTAGGATTATTAGCAGCCATCTGCGCAGCCCCGGCAGTGGAAAAAACCTCCAGGGTGGGCACGTCTGCCATATGCTTACGCAACCATTCCCGGCACTGGGCTAAGGGCTGATAATGGGAAGCCACGGTCTGAATATCCTTGATATCACCAGATTGACAAACAAGGTTATGACGAATGGGGAGACGCAGCTCGCCACAAATCTTTACCCGATACTTCATAAAGGAATCCAGCGTGGAAAAAACAGCGCCTTCAATGGAATTTTCCACTGGCACTATCCCGTACTGCACCCTGCCTTTCTCTACCTCGTGAAAGACCTCATCAATGGATTCCTCAGCCTTATATTCAGCAGTTTGCCCAAAAAACTTTACTCCGGCCAGATGAGTAAAGGTGGCTTCCGGGCCCAAAAAAGCTATTTTTTCACTTTTCTGAGCCAAGCGGCAGGCCGTGATAATTTCGTGAAAAATACTCTTTAGGGCCTTTTCTGGAAAATTCTCACCATTATCTGCCAACAGGCGTTCATAAATCTCTCGCTCACGCCGGGGATCCCAGGTGGAGCGTGAGGATTCTTTTTTTAATGCGCCGATTGTGCGGGCATACTTAAGGCGTTCTTTGAGCAGGCTCAGTACGGTATCATCAATTTCATCAATCCGTTGCCGAATCTGGACTATATTCTTCTTTTCATCCATTGTATAATCTTCTACTCTGACAGAGTCACATTATATCTGCCTGGGCAAGGCCCAAAACAGACTAAAAATAATATTTCAGGACAGATAGCCTGATAGCTATTTATCACCTATCGCATTGCTTACTCTTTGCAATCACTCCAGCTGCTCAAACAGTTTTCCACAGCAAGAAAATCAGCAAAAGCGGGAAAACGCTTGGCGCACACCCCAGGGTTCAGGTATACTAGAACATTTAAACATGCTAAAACCATCGGGCATGGGTTGCAAACAAAAAATGCAGAATGAAAAGGCTGAACGATTTTCGTTCAAAAATCCACCAAACCGATAGAGAATGCACACAGAGGGCAAAGTGATGAGCGATCCAAAGCAAGAAAGCAAGTTTGAGGTGAATAAGACCTACGCAGAGATCAACGCCAGAATTAAGGCGGGAGAAGCTGTGGTCGTAACTGCCGATGAAATGACAGATATTGTTCGCCAGGAAGGCCCTGTTGAGGCGGCCCGGCGAGTCGATGTGGTCACCACGGGCACTTTTTCCACCATGTGTTCATCAGGTGTGTTTCTTAACTTTGGACAGACAAATCCCACGATCAAGGCCCAAAAGGTCTGGATCAACAAGGTCTCAGCCTATGCCGGGATTGCAGCCATAGATATTTACCTGGGGGCGACTGAACCTGCTGAGCACGACCCGCTCAACCAGGTCTATCCTGGTGATTTTCGGTATGGTGGTGGTCATGTTATCGAAGATCTGGTAGCTGGCAAGGCCGTGTTTCTGGAAGCCAAGGCCTACCCCACTGACTGCTATGCCAACACCAAGTGCAAAAAGGAAATCACCTTGGCAGAAATGCCCTATGCCCTACTCTGTAACCCTCGTAACGCCTATCAAAATTATAATTGTGCAGTTAATCTTTCGGACAAGATCGTCTATACCTATATGGGGACGTTAAAACCCAACTGTCGCAATGCCAACTATTGCAGCGCAGGCCAACTCAGCCCATTGCTCAATGATCCACTCTATCGAACTATTGGTATCGGTACCCGCATCTTTCTTGGTGGCGGTGTGGGCTATGTAACTTTTCGGGGAACCCAGCATAATCCGGGCGCACCGCGCGGTGATAATGGTGTCCCCACCAGACCGGCAGGCACCCTTATGGTGCAAGGCGATCTCAAGAAAATGTCAGCAGATTGGTTACGTGGAGTAAGTCTCCGGGGCTACGGCACATCACTTGCTGTGGGGCTGGGTATCCCTATTCCGATTCTGAATGAAGACATGGCCCGTTTCACCGGGGTCTCGGATGAAGAGATCTTTACCCATGTGGTCGATTATGGTCATGATTATACCAATGGCATTGCCCGCCATTACGGCAAGGTCAGCTATGCGCAATTAAAGAGTGGCGAGATAGAAGTGGCAGGTCAAAAAGTACCAACTGCTCCCCTTTCTTCGTTGCCTGGGGCACGCAAGATTGCTGAAACCCTGAAAGGGTGGATACAATCAGGAAAATTTCACCTTGGAGAACCAGTGGATAACCTTCCAAGTGCTGATTTTTCCTTTAACCCGGAAAAGTAACCAGATTGAACGATAAGGTCAAACAACTCCGTGGTCTTCTCTCCGGTTTTGACCGGGTGGGAATAGCCTTTTCCGGCGGAGTTGATTCTTCTTTCCTGCTACGCATGGCCCTGGAAGTTTTGGGGTCACACCGGGTTCTGGCCCTTCATGCCTGTTCCTGCCTGCAAAAAAAACAGGAACAAGAAAATGCCATGACCTGGCCAGAGCGGCACGGTTACCCGGCAAATGCCCTGCAACAGCAAATCATCAGGACAGAACCACTCACCTGGGATGACTTTACAGCCAACCCGGAAAACCGCTGCTACCTGTGCAAAAAGCACCTGTACAGTCTTTTTTTGGAGGACTTACATAAAGAGAACATCACAACATTGCTGGATGGAACCAATGCAGACGATCTCAGACAAGGTGAGGCCGGACGACCAGGGTTACGGGCAATTACTGAATTTGCTGTCCACACGCCATTAGCCGATTGCGGATTAAACAAGGACGAGATCCGCTCCCTCAGTCGAAAACTGGGGCTTGACACGGCTGATCGCCCCTCGTCATCTTGTTTAGCCACGAGAATTCCCCATGGCATGCGCATCACCTCTGAACGCCTGCACAGGATCGCTGCATTAGAACAAATACTCGAAAATAATGGATTCACCGGTTGCCGCGTTCGTTTGTCAAGAGATTCGGAACACACGCTTCTTGTGCAAATACAGGAAGCCTGTCTTTCTCAGGTCTGTTACGAGTCTCTCAAAAAATCTCTTTTCACCCCGCTGAAAAAGCAGAACGTCCACAAGATTTATCTTGACGTAGAAGGACGTTGACAGATGCCTCGCTATCCGGTTTAATATCGCCTGTCGAAATTTTCCTCTGCTCTTAAAGAGGAACTTTTTCTTTGACAAGTCTCTATCACGTTATGTAACGTGATACAGTGTTCGCAGTAGTACACAGGTTGTATTCATGACCAGTTACTGAAATTCGTACTATAAAAGAGAGGGAAGAGAGAATGAACAAAAAAGAATTGGTTGAGGCTATGGCCGGAGCAGCTGACATCAGCAAATCAGCAGCAGAAAAAGCTCTCAATGGCATGCTGGTAAGCATTACAGAGGCCCTTTCCGAAGGTGACAAGGTCACATTGGTCGGATTTGGTACATTTTCCACAGCTAACCGGGCAGCGCGACAGGCAAAAAATCCCCAAACAGGGAAGCCCATGGAAATCCCTGCCAAAACTGTTGCAAAGTTCAAACCGGGTAGCAAACTCTCTGAAGCGGTCAAATAACATCAGCGAAAAAGACCCATTATTTTTTACTTTCAGTAGATTTTAAACTTGCCAGCATCACCGAATTATATTATACACTTTCTGTCCAGAATAACAGGAAGACGGATCATTTTGGCAACACATTATTTCATGTCGGGAAGTGGCTCAGCCTGGTAGAGCACAGCGTTCGGGACGCTGGGGTCGGAGGTTCGAATCCTCTCTTCCCGACCAGAGACTTTTTTTAGTCAGAGAATTGACAGGTTTCGTTCTGTATAATACCACTATACGAACGAAACCTTTTTTTTTTGCTCATTCATGCTGTCTTTGTAGTACATAAGGGAGTCGGCAATTAATAAATGCCCCATTCAGGGAGATTGGTCTCCAGCCTCGTAGGGGCGACCGGCCGGTCGCCCCTACATCCTTCGATCAAAAATGGGAAATTTATTTTCTGCCACCCCCTAAGCACTCTGAGGCGAACATCTCGATATACCTACAAAAAAACACAACAAAAAAAACATGGCTAAAACAGTACTGGTGACTGGCGGTTGTGGCTTTATTGGCGCAAATTTTGTTCGCCTCCTTTTGGAAACACGCCCGGACTGGCGGGTTATTAATCTTGACAAACTGACCTATGCTGGCAACCTGCATAGTCTTGCCGACCTAGCCGAACATCCCAACTACCGCTTTGTCCGGGGAGATATCTGTGACCAAGCCCTGCTGGACAGCCTCTTTCAGGAAGAACGAATCGACACCGTGGTTCATTTTGCTGCTGAATCCCATGTTGATCGCTCTATAACCGGCCCTGCCGAATTCATCCGCACCAATATCACTGGTACCTTTACCTTGCTTGAGGCTGCGAAAAAACAATGGCTGGACAGCGGAAACAAAGACGAGAACTGCCGTTTCCTCCATGTGAGCACGGATGAGGTCTACGGCTCTCTGGGCGCAACAGGTTTTTTTACGGAACAAACCCCGTATGACCCGCGCTCTCCCTATTCCGCTTCCAAAGCTTCTTCAGATCATCTTGTGCGGGCCTATTTTCATACCTATGGCCTGCCCATCCTGATCACCAACTGCTCAAATAACTACGGCCCCTACCAATTCCCGGAAAAACTGATTCCTCTGGTGCTCAATAATGGCCTACAGGGAAAAGAGCTGCCAGTTTACGGAGACGGCGGCAATGTCCGGGATTGGCTCTATGTGCAGGACCATTGTGAGGCTATTGTCCGGGTGGTGGAACAAGGACGCCTGGGCGAGGCCTATAATATAGGAGGGCATAACGAGAAAAATAATCTCCAGGTCGTGGAACTGCTCTGTGACATGCTGGATGAAAAACTCGGCCTGCTCCTCCCCTCCGGTGAACCACGACGTTCCTTGATCACCTTTGTCAAAGACCGGCTCGGCCACGACCGCCGCTATGCCATTGATGCGGACAAAATTGATCAGGAGCTGGGCTGGACACCGAAATACACCTTTGAACAAGGCATTGAAAAAACCGTTACCTGGTATCTGGACAATCAGGCATGGATGGATGCTGTTATTGATGGTTCTTATCAGCAATACTATGCGGAGATGTATGGTAAGAAACTGTAGGGGCACGGCGCGCCGTGCCCCTACAATTTATCGGGCAGGCACAGGGGCCTGTCCCTACAAACACATTGACAAAACACAGCATCTATGAAGGTACGATCAACATCAATTCCTGATGTCCTTATTATTGAACCCAAGGTCTTTGGCGACGAGCGGGGCTTTTTCTTTGAGAGCTTCAATCAACGCCGCTGGCAGGAAGCAACAGGCCTGAACACCACCTTTGTTCAGCATAACCATTCTGCATCCGGCAAAGACGTCCTGCGGGGACTGCATTACCAAATTCAGCAGCCCCAGGGAAAGCTGGTCCGGGTCATTGCCGGTGAGGTCTTTGACGTGGCAGTGGATCTTCGTAAGAACTCACCCACCTTTGGGCAATGGGCAGGTGAATATCTCTCTGCTGACAATAAAAGACAATTCTGGGTGCCCGAAGGCTTTGCTCATGGCTTCCTGGTACTTTCCGAACGGGCTGAATTCCTTTATTTAGCAACAGATTATTATGCCCCGGAACATGAGCGGGCTATCCTCTGGAATGATCCTGACCTTAGTATAGATTGGCCTCTTCAAGGAACTACCCCTTGCCTCTCGGAAAAAGATCAGGCAGCCGGTTCCTTTCAGGGCGCAGACCTGTTTGCGTGACCAGGATCGGCCCACACCATGACTCATCTTGTCATTGCTGACATTTTTTGTCATCTGCTATGGCAAGATTTGTCTGGCAAAGAGCTGAATGTTAAAACGGCTAAAGGCTAAAAACAAAAGATTGTTTATATCCTTTTGTTTTACATTAAAAAAATAAAAAACAGCCTATCTCTGGACTCTCTGGCACAGATAATGTAATATAGGAAGCAAAGAAAAAGAAATGTCGGTATGGGCCGACCGAAAAACACTCTAATCCTGAAAACGGAGGAACACCATGAAACTGAATAACTTAAGAAAACAAGCCAATGAGAAAGGTTTTACCTTGATCGAGCTGATGATCGTTATCGCCATTATCGGTATTTTGGCGGCAGTTGCTATCCCGAACTTTATTGCCTATCGTGACAAAGCGTTCTGTAGTTCGGCGGAAGCGGATGCAAATTCTGTTGCCGCAAGTTTTGCAGATTATTTTGCTATTCCGTACCACACCAGTCTTGGGGGCGGGGGGGCTCTCCCGGCCACAAATAACGAGTTAAATGGTATACCTATTGCAAAAATAACCGGTCAAAATTCCGGTTATGTTTCTGGTAGTGTATCCAGTATCAAAATTAGAATTAGTGATGGCAGTGGTCGTTGCCCACAGGATTATCGGCAGGCAAATCCCGAATGGACCAACGGCGTGTCAGGTGGAGTTTTCACCAAAGAAATGGAGTAATGAATCCCGCATAATTAAGGTGTGCAAAAGGAGATATTTATTATCTCCTTTTTTTATTTGCAGATTGCCTTCTCCTTACTTATTCCATACTCCTTAAAAAACTATCGTGAGTAATTTGAATACATGAACCTTTCTGGAAATTTATATTTTCGACTACCTCTTTTTTTCTTCTTCTTTGTCGGAATTATTTATTTCTGCTATTCAAATACGTTCCAGGCATCATGGCATCTGGATGACGAACCGAATATCCTCACAAACAGCAACCTTCATATAACTGAACTCTCTCTTCAGCAAGTCAGCAGAACATTTCAGGCGCATCCCTCTCGCGGCAATCAAGATAAATTTTACCGTCCTCTTCCCTGCCTGACCTTTGGTCTCAACTGGTATATCGGTCAGGATAATGTCTACGGATACCATGTTGTTAATCTCGCAGTACATATTCTGACAGCGTGGTTTCTCTTTCTGACACTCCATCTGCTCCTGCATATTCACTATAAAAAAAAATATCCTCCGCAGTTTTTTACTGGTGCCGCTCTGCTTGCAGCTCTCTTGTGGGCACTTTCTCCGATCCAGACGCAGGCCGTTACGTACATTGTTCAGCGCATGGCATCAATGGCCGCCATGTTCTGTATCATCTCTATCTACACGTATCTACGCGGCAGAATAGCATCTGAAAAAAAATATATTTGGTATTTCTTCTGCATACTGGCATTTTTTGCAGCCCTTGGCAGTAAAGAGAATGCCATACTGCTGCTGCCATCCCTTGTGCTCCTTGAATTCTCCTTTTTCAAACATGACACTATAACAAAACGACAAGTTGTCATATTTGCTTTTACAGCAGGTATCCTTCTGATTGCCGCCGCTTTTTTTGTTCACTCCATGCTGGGGCACCTTCCGTTTAATTTTCTTGACGGCTATCAAAGCCGCTCTTTTACGTTCAGCGAACGAATATTAACTCAACCACGCATTCTACTGATGTATCTGTCACAAATATTCCTTCCTGTGGCAGACCGTCTTTCTATTGAGCATGAGATCAACCTATCAGGCTCTCTTTTTTCACCTTGGTCAACCCTTCCTTCAATTATTCTTATTCTTTTTTTGATTGTCGGCTCGTTTTCTTATTTAAAAAAATACCCGATGATTTGTTTTCCAATCCTTTTTTTCTTTCTTAATCATGCAGTTGAGTCAACAATTTTTCCTTTAGAATTGATTTTTGAACACCGCAACTATCTCCCTTCGCTCTTTCTCTTTCTTCCTCTCGGAATTCTGGTTGCTCATATTCTATACAGCAATCCGCCTCAATCCTTATTTCGCCGAATAGCAGTGACATTATGCACTGTCCTGTTCCTGATTATATCAGGTCATGCAACCTATACTCGAAATCTGGCTTGGGCGACAGAAGGAACATTATGGACAGATGTCCTCCGTAAGACTCCGAACAGCCCACGAGCAGCCCATAATCTCGGCCGCTATTATCACGAACTGGGTCAATATCAACAGGCATATTATTATTTTCAGCTCTCTTTAAAAAACGCTAAAAGGGCTGCAGAACCGAAAAGATCACAACAGACGACATTAAACGCACTGGGTGCGGTTGCCTCTATAGTAGGAAATCACAAAACATCAAGGGATTATTATGAAAAATGTCTTGATATTAATAAAAAAAACCCCGTTTGCCTTGAAAACAGCATCTTGGCTTATTTGCGATCCGGACTAGCGGAGAACGCGTTAATCCAAGCAAAAAAATTAATCAAGGAATATCCAGAATCTGTTAACTATCAATACCTGACCGCTACCGCTGCTTATCAAGCTGATCATAACGATATTGCCATAAAATATGTGCAGAAAATTGTCGGTCGCTCTTTATATAATCAAAAAGTTATGTATTTAGCCGGTATTTTAATGATGAAAGAAAAAGCTTATCGAAACAGCCTCTTTTTCCTTCAACGAGCAGCGAAACTTGCCCCAAAGAATATTAACTATCAACTAACTCTGGCCACAGCGTTTTATAATGTCAACAGGTCTGAGTTGGCCGAAAGGATACTGGAAAATATTTTTAATAAACACCCGCTCCCTGTCATAATTAATGCTGTACCTGGGATAGAGAAGCATAATCTGAACAGTGACACGGCCAGCTTAGTCAAAGCATACTTTGATGAGTTGATCAAAAAACAAATATCACTACCGTTGTCTACGGAAAGCAGACCCATAATGAAAATCCAACATGCTACTTCGGCGCACCTATGAGCAGCACGGCCAACGGGTCGTGGTTCTGATTGATAAGTCGTATCTACTGCTTTTCTCATAAATGGGGTGAAAAGATGGGTCTCCTTGGTATAATATACTTTTTTTGGGCATGCTTCAAATCTCGGTTGACACTTGTACCTAAATCCTGCAATTAGAGAATCTTGGTTTATCAACATAAAAAGCGTATCTTCAGACAGGTACGCTTTTTTACACAAAATTAATCTTCACCTTAAAAGTGAATCAAAAACAGGTGACTGAAGACCTATTTTACCTATCAACACAGTTAAATATCGTGTTTGTAGAGATAGCTCAATTGCAGGATTTAGATAGGTAGTATATTTTCTAAAATCCAATTCCGGTACTGTCAGATGTCCTTAACCAGCTATAAAATCGTTAATTTCCTGATGCCGACTATAGAGCTGGCCCAGAAGAACAGAGGGACTGCCTGGCTACTGGACCGTGGCTACCATCTCTACAAGCGTTTGTTGGAAGACCAGTTCAGGCACCACCTCCCCAAGCTGATCCGGCGCGGCGACCTGGTGGTCGATGTCGGTGCCAATATCGGTTTCTATACAGCGATATTTTCTAAACTGGTTGGATCCGAAGGACGGTGCTTGCCATTGAGCCATGCCGGGAACACTGCCACAAGCTGGCTGCGCTGGGTCTTAACAATGTAACTGTTTTTGAGCAAGCGGCAGGGGCTGTAGAGGGAGAAATTGATTTCTATTTTAACCCACGTCACCCCGGCGATCATCGCTGTTATTTCCCCGGCCCGAAACATGAAAATGTCGTCAAAAGCACGGCGCACGTCAGCACATTGTCCCGCATCCTGCGTAAACAAAGCGGTTTCAGGGTGAGCCTGATTAAAATTGACGTACAGGGCTTCGAGATGGCGGTTCTGGAGGGTTTAGAGAAATGGCTGGCAGTACAAACAGATGAACACCCGAACCTCATTCTGGAGGTGGCACCTACTGAGCTGAACGATGCCAAAATCAACATTGCGCAGCTTGAGAGCTGGCTCAGTAAATACTCCTATCATCTGTTCCGCCTGCGGAAGGACAGACTGATCCCTTTGGAAAATCTATCGAACTATATCCGTGAACTACCGATGCACGACTACTTCGACATTCTAGCCTCACCCCGAATGGAGCCTCTGCAATGACGACAAAAAAAGCGCAAATTGATCGCCTGCTGATGCCCCTGATCGCAATGATAGCACTCGCAGTCAATCTCTACCGGATCGACCATGAAAGCCTGTTTATGGACGAAATCCACCAAGTATCGTGTTATGGACTGCCCTTTGCATCGGTAAAGGAATGCGCATTAGGAACGGTTCAACCTCCTCTGGACTACTGGATCGGCCATTTTGTCTTCAAACTCTCCATCAGCGACTTCGCCGCAAGGCTGCCCGCAGCCCTCTTCGGAGCTGGTAGCGTGCTCATCTTCATGATGCTCCTTCAAGGACGAGTTCGGCGAGGGGTACTTTACGGCCTGACCCTCCTCTATGCCGTTTCCCCGTTTCAGATTTACTTTTCGCAGGAAGCACGCCCTTACGCAATTGCGATATTCTTCTGCCTGATGCTGGTGTTCTTCACTGAAAAGTATCTGGTACGACGAACGATGGGGGCAATCGGCTTTCTGACTATCCTGTTAGTTGCCTTCCTGTTCCTGTTGAGCAGAACCTTCTCCCCGCTCCTCATTGTCGTTACTCTCTGCCTAATGCTGGGCTATTTATCAATCAGGCATCTCTGGCAGAGGGAATTTCCCCAGCTTCGGGAGCGTCTTCTCTTTTTCGGTGCCCTGCTGGTCGCCTTGGTCATGTATCTTCCCGTGCATATGCGGCTGACGCAATACGCCAACCGCTATGCCAGTGGTGTCGATGACATCGGCCTCAGCCTGCTGCTTGATGGTCTCTCAAAATTCCATCTGCAGCCCGGCATCAATGCCTATCTGGCCCAGATGGATCCTATCGGTCTGTTTGCCGCTCCATTTCTAATCTTTTCCCTGGTAGTCAATTTGCGGGATTTTCTGCTTGGGCGGCTCCACGTATTTAGTATAGTTGCGGTCCTGCTGCCAACAAGCTTAGTGTTCCAGGTTTTTGTCTACCTGGCAAAAACAAATAACCCACTCAGGCCGCCCTATTTAGTAGGTGTCCAAGCACTGAGTCTACTGTTATGTGCCTACAGCCTGGAGCGGCTCTGGAGTTTGGGGTGGAGACCATTACGCCTGGTCCGACCGCTCCTGGCCACCGGAATGGCGTTTTTCGCACTTTTCACCCTATGGGATTTCGAAAACACCCCCAAACGGGAGAACTGGCGTGACCTTCTCTTTACCATAGCCGCTCAAGCCAAAAAAGATGAACTGGTAATCTTTGACAGCGTCTCTGGTAGTCATTGGAAGCCTTACACGTACGGTACCTTGAGATACGGTACAGGCTCGGCAGTGCTGGCAAAAATGCCCAGTCTGCGTGACAGTGTCGGTAAACTAATTACAGTGAGAGCTAGGCCCAAACTGGTGCTGTTTTACAACCGCAATATCCGATTAACCTCGCACTCCAATATCCCCATCATGCCCAAAAAGAGCGATTCGCCAGACTTGAGCCACTACCCGCTTGCAAGTGATGATCTGAAAATAACCCGTTTCAACGGCTTTCTCCTCATTGAGCCGAAGTTCGATGACCAAAACCTCTTGGCTACCACCTATCGTTTGTTTTATCGTATAGTGAAGCTGTTACCGCCAAAGGCACCGGTGACTGATATGCTGCTGACTGCAGCGCGTATTGAGGCCCTGTGTCCACAGCTCAAAATCGCTAACTTCAATCCACTGGAACTTGCCCAGAGGATCGCCACGGATCAAGAACAGCCCCAGCTGGCCAGAACCTTGGAACTGGTAAAGACGGCAGCCTCGAATTCCGCCATCGGGCGGTGCAGGTAAAAGAGGAAGAAAAATATTATGACCGATAAATACAGGTTGCAACGTATAGCTCACTGGAATAAAGTTGCGGAAAACATCCAGCTAAATATTTTAAGTAAATTCTATCAAAAACTGCTCTGTCATTATTATAAGTTTTTCATTCCACCAGGATTGAGAATTCTTGAACTGGGTTCCGGTGAAGGAAATCTGCTCCATAATCTGAAACCAGCCTGCGGTGTTGGTATTGATTTCAGCGCTAAGATGGTCAGCAAAGCGTCCTCCCGATACCCTGATCTTGAATTTCTCTGTGCAGATGCTCATACTGCAGATATTCAAGGACAATTCGATATTATTATTCTATCTGACATTGTGAATGACTGTGAAGATGTGCAGAGACTTTTGATGAATATCAGGAAAAATTGCCATGAACGGACACGGGTAATAATAAATTATTTTAATAATGCCTGGAGAATTCCTCTAGCTACGGCCCGTCGTTTAAAACTTGCAAAACCTCTTCTGGAACAGAACTGGCTCTCTCCTCATGATATAAAAAATTTTCTTGATCTGTGCGGATTTGAAGAGATCTCAAGCAGAGCCTTCATTGTTCTTCCGCTCCCTGTGCCTCTGCTGTCGAATTTTTTGAATCGATTTATTGTTCATTTTTTTCCATTCAGCTTGTTTGCTCTGACAAATTTTTCAATTTCCCGGCCTGCTCCAAAAAGAAAAAATATTGAAGAGTTAACGATATCGGTTATTATTGCGGCCCGTAACGAAGCTGGGCATATCGAAGAACTTCTCAATAGGATACCAAAAATCGGCAAAAAAACAGAAATCATATTCGTTGAAGGGGGATCTTCTGATAATACATTCAACGTTATTGAACAGAACATTCTAGCAAGCGGAACCCAAGATGTTTTCCTTTATCGTCAGCAAGGAAAGGGCAAAGGGGATGCGGTTCAGCTTGGTTTTCAAAAGGCGACAGGAGATGTAGTGCTGATTCTTGATGCTGACATGACTGTGAGGCCGGAAGACCTGCCGATCTTTGTCCAGGCCCTTGCTGACGGAAAAGGAGAGTTTATCAACGGGGTGCGCTTGGTTTACCCTATGGAAGATGAGGCGATGCGTTTCTTCAACATTCTCGGCAATAAATTCTTCAGTTTTGCCTTTTCATGGCTGCTGAATCAGCAGATAAAAGACACATTATGCGGCACCAAAGTCATGTGGAGACAAGACTATGAAATACTAGCAGCTCATCGGCATTATTTCGGAGAATTCGATCCGTTCGGTGATTTTGATCTCATTTTTGGAGCAGCAAAGATGAATCTGAAACTCATTGATCTGCCGATTCGCTACCAAGCACGCAGGTATGGCACAACCAATATCAGCAGATGGAGTAATGGATGGCTACTGCTCAAAATGGTCATCTTTGCCTCAAGAAAAATTAAGTTTATCTAAATGAAAAATTTTCTTCAACATCCTTTGGCAAAAAATCTTGACCTTGATTCTCCTGATGCGCCTTCAGTCCATCGTCAAATAATCCGCAGCAAGCCGTTTTTAAAAAAACTTTATAATGAATGGTATCAAAGTATTATTCTACATCTCCCTAACCATTCAGAAGGAAAAATTCTTGAGATTGGTTCAGGAGGTGGTTATCTCAATACATTTATTCCAAATATAATTACATCTGATATCCAGCTCACCAAAGACGTTCACCTTCTTCTTGATGCTAAAGAACTTCCATTTTCAACCTGTTCACTTGATGCAATTGTTATGGTCGATGTTTTTCATCACATAAATGATGTGGACAAGTTTTTACAAGAAAGCATACGATGCCTCACTGAAAACGGAAGAATTATTATGGTAGAGCCATGGATCAGCGGGTGGTCGGCAGTTATTTACAATAAGTTGCATCATGAACCTTGTTTATCAAAAAGTAAACAATGGAGTTTTCCTGACACAGGCCCATTATCAGGTGCTAATCTTGCTTTACCTTGGATAGTTTTCAAACGGGACAGAGACTTATTCCTTAACAAATACAATAAATTAAGAATTAATACAATTAATCTGGACTGGCCCTTTGTCTATCTGTTATCAGGAGGTGTTTCCATGAAAACACTGGTACCTGACTGGACTTATCCGTTTTTTCGTAAGACAGAACTGTTACTGAAGCCTGTAATAAAATATATTGCTATGTTTGCAACTATTGTACTTGAAAAAAATGATAGATATAATCCGTAAACTATGCGATATCCTCACCCTCGGGGAAAAACGCAACGCAATTATTCTCTTCTGCCTGATTCTGGCCACTGGAGTCATGGAATCAGTGGGCGTGGTTTCTATCATGCCTTTTTTAGCCGTGCTTTCCAATCCAGAGGTCATCCATAAAAATGCATATTTGTCCTATACCTACAATACCCTGGGCTTTTCCAGCTCCCAGTCCTTTTTGCTCTTTACCGGGATTCTGGTCTTTGTCGTCGTGGTTTCAGGCCTGACCTTCAAGGCATTGACCCAGTACGCCCTGACCAGCTTTACCGAAATGCGCAACTGCACCATCAGCACCCGCCTCTTGCAGGACTATCTGGGCCGACCCTACATTTGGTTTTTAAACAAGCACAGCGCAGATCTGGGCAAGACCGTGCTGTCAGAAGTTGAGCAGGTAATACAAGGTGTGTTAATCCCCATAAGCCAATTTATAGCAAATCTTGTCATTGCCGCATGCCTGGTTATAACACTTCTTCTGATTAATCCCCTGATAGCAGTTTTTGCAGCAGTGCTTCTGGGCGGGGTTTATTACCTTGTCTATACTGTCCTGCGCCAATATTTAAGCCGCATCGGCGCAGAACGGGTTAAAGCCAATCAGCAACGCTTTCAAATTGCCCAAGAAGCCTTTGGAGGAATCAAAGAAGTCAAGGCTGCCGGTTTGGAAGCCGGGTATATGAACAGCTTTGGCAATCCAGCCCGGCGTTTTGCCAAATGTCGGGCCGCCAATATAATTATCCAGCAAATACCTAACTTTGTCCTGGAAGCATTGGCTTTTGGAGGAATTCTGGCTATTATTCTGGTCATGCTGATAATCCGTGGCGGAGATCTGGACCAGGTATTGCCCATTCTGGGTGTATTTGCCTTTGCCGGTCAGAGACTGCTCCCAGCCCTTCGGCAGATCTATCAAAATGCCACCGCAATGCGCTTTGGCAAACCAGCCCTGGATGCCCTGCATGTTGAGCTTTCAGAAGAGAAAAATAAACCCCTCAAGTCAACCATTGATGTTGCGCCTCTGCCTTTGAAACAACATATAGAGCTTACAAACATAGGCTTTACCTATCCCGGAGCCAGTCAGGCAGCAATCCATGACCTGACCTTAAAAATTCCAGCCAACAGCACAGTGGGCTTTGTCGGCTCCACAGGAGCAGGCAAGACCACCTTGGTAGACATCATCATGGCCCTTTTGCCCCCGGATCATGGCCAGCTTCTGGTAGATGGACAACCAATCTTTGAAGGACAAAAAACTCCTGCCTCCACAGTTGACAAGGTACAACGTAACTCGTATAACACCCAAAAACAATGGCAACGTGCATTAGGCTACGTCCCTCAACAAATATTTCTGGCAGACGACAGCGTAAGTGCCAACATCGCCTTTGGGGTGCCTGCCAAGGAAGCGGATCAGACCGCTGTAAAACGGGCTGCAAAAATTGCCGAGCTGCACGAATTTGTTACGCAGGAACTTCCCAAGGGCTATGAAACCACTGTGGGTGAACGCGGAGTACGCCTCTCTGGAGGCCAGCGCCAGCGCATCGGCATTGCCAGGGCCATGTACCACGATCCAGACGTACTTATTCTGGACGAGGCCACCAGTGCCCTGGATAATATTACCGAGCGGGCCATCATGGATGCAGTGCATAACTTGTCCAGAAAAAAGACCATAATCTTGATCGCTCACCGCTTGAGCACGGTAAAGAAATGCGACCAAATTTACTTGCTGGAACATGGTCGGCTTCTGGCTCAAGGTACCTATTCAGAGTTACTGGCTGAAAGTCAGGAGTTTAAAAATATGGCTGCTGTTGATGAATGAACCTGAACAGTGGGAAATAAAGATTCCGAGTTGACCATGCTGAACAACAAATCAATACTTATTACCGGCGGAACCGGCTCATTTGGCAAAGCACTTGTCAAAACCATTCTGGCCCGGTATCCTGAAGTCAAGCGGCTGGTGGTGTATTCCCGGGACGAACTCAAACAATACGAAATGGAGCAGGAATTTAACACTGTTGAATATCCGATGATGCGGTATTTCATTGGTGATGTCAGGGACCAGGATCGCCTGCGCAGGTCATTGGAGCAGATCGAAATTGTTGTGCATGCTGCTGCCCTGAAGCAGGTTCCGGCAGCGGAATATAATCCATTCGAATGCATCAAGACCAACATTCTGGGGGCGCAAAACCTTATTGAGGCCTGTCTGGATACCCCGAGTATCCGAAAGGTTGTGGCCCTGTCCACGGACAAGGCAGCCGCGCCTATCAATCTGTACGGTGCAACCAAGCTGTGTTCTGATAAACTTTTCACCGCAGCCAACAATATTCTCGGAGGACGTAACCTGAAATTTGCCGTGGTGCGTTACGGCAATGTCATGGGCAGCCGGGGGTCTGTGGTTCCTTTTTTTCTTGAGAGACGAAAAACAGGGATTCTACCCATCACCGATCCCACCATGACCCGCTTTAATATCAGTTTGCAGGATGGGGTGGACCTGGTGACGTGGGCCATTGATCACACCAAAGGCGGAGAAATTTTTGTTCCCAAGATCCCTTCCTATAAGATCACCGACCTTGCCAAGGCAATCGGGCCAGAATGCGAACACCCCATCGTAGGCATCCGGCCTGGCGAAAAAATCCATGAAGAGATGATCACAGCCAGTGACAGTTTCAATACCGTGGATATGGGCAGATATTTTGCTATCCTGCCCACCACGGGTAAATACAGTGCTCAGTATTATTGCGATCACAACG
>NZ_JALAAI010000054.1:0-23330 GCF_052785085.1 Candidatus Electrothrix sp. | reverse complement strand
GCCCGGAACCGAGACAACAAAGAATATATGACGCTCTTGGCCTGCCACATCATCCTGGCAGGATTATCAAGAGGACGATTCCGGCAAAATAAAAATTTGTAGTGCCATAGGAATAGTCAAAAAATAAGCAACTTGTTGTTTTTGCATAACTTTGACTTTTTATGTCACGAACTTGGGTTAGGACAATACAACTCAATATATGGTCTAAATAGTGACGGAAAAGGTTATCCTGTACTTAGAATGAATGAATTTAACGGAATCTTTACAGGAAGAGCCAATCAATATAGCGAAAAAATTTTTGATGATGACTTCGCCTTATACGCTCTAAAAAAAGGAGATATTTTAATCTGTCGTACTAACGGCAACCCTAAACTAGTTGGAAAATCTGCTTTAGTAGCCAAGGATTATCCATATGTTTATGAGTCCCATTTATTCAAAATACGACCAAATAGTAGTCTAATTAATTCTGAAACCCTTGCCGTCTATTTGAATACATTTAATGGAAAGCTCGAAATAGAAAAATTTTCAATGCAGGGAAATCAAGCCAATTTTAGCTTGGCTAAATTTAAAGAATTGAGAGTGCCGAAGTTTTCCCGAAAACTTAATCACATCATTGCAGGCATAGTAAATTTATCATTTTCTATGCTCACCAAATCAGAATACAGCTACCAAAAAGCCCAAACCCTCCTTCTTTCCGAACTCGGCTTAACCAACTGGCAACCCAAACACCACCTTTCCTTTGTCAAAAACTACTCTGAAACAGAACAGGCCGGACGGCTGGATGCGGAATATTTTCAACCGAAATATGAAGAGATAGTCAGGGCAATCCAAAACTATCAGGGCGGATACGATACGTTGGGCAATTTGCTGGAAATCCGAAAATGTGTTGAAGTAGGCTCTGAGGCGTACCTTGATGAAGGTATTCCTTTTGTACGGGTCAGTAATCTCAGCCCCTTTGAAATCACGGAAGAAAAATACATTTCGGAAAAACTGTATCGGGAAATCAGAAAGCATCAGCCGAAGCAGGGAGAAATTCTGTTCAGCAAAGACGCAACTCCTGGAATTGCATATTATCTGAATGATAAACCAAAGCAAATGATCCCTTCAGGCGGTATCCTTCGCTTGAAAATCAAAAACGAGGAGATTACCGGCGAATATCTGACCTTGGTACTGAATTCCATCTTGACAAAAGAGCAGATAAAACGGGATGTCGGGGGATCGGTGATTCTGCACTGGCGACCTGATCAGGTAAAGGAAACTGTTATCCCGCTTTTGTCCAGAGATAAGCAGAACGTAATCCAGCAAAAAGTCAATGAAGCATTCAATCTGCGCAAGCAGTCCAAACACCTGCTGGAATGCGCCAAACGCGCCGTGGAACTGGCGATTGAACAGGACGAACAGACTGCTATGGACTGGCTGGACAAGGAAACGCAGTCCCTGCAATAATCAGCAAACCCGATAACCATTGCTTTTATCCAGCAATATCTTTTAGACTAATAGGAAGGTATCGGGATAAAAAATCCAGTCCACGAAGGAAAAGGGTGAGCAATCGGCCCAGCTCGCACAACAGTTCCACCCGGTCAGTGAATTCATCCTCGTGGACCATCTCTTCGACCGGCCATATTTTGATCTCAGGTATTGTTAGCTCTTTTTGCCGCATCGAAATTCATCGCTGTTTCAATGCGCTGTAATTATTCATCTAAAAATTGTTTTCCGAGCTATTGGTAAACAAAGGAATGAAATAATTACTCCCGAATCTCCGAAAAATGTTATTGATGCCATCGTAATCCGAGGCATACATATCCTTCCGGTTGACAGCATACTCCAGCACCTCCTGGGTAAAGCCGCCAGTGGATATTAACCAGAAGCGGAGTTCCGCAGGCACGGATCGCCCTTCTTCCTCCAGCTGCTGACGAAAGGCCAGTGCTGCTGCTTCCAGCTTTTCCACCTGCGCTATACCCATAGGCTTCCGGGTGTACTTGCATTCGCAGAGCCAGACCCGGTCTTCTTTTCCTGCTTCCCTGCCGAGCACGTCAATCTGATACTCCGGGCTTGCCGATGCCTTGACCCGTTGCGACCTGACGTACTGAAACAGCGGTACCTCAACAATCTCCTCTGCTCTGCCGAACCAGGCACCGGGCAGCTGTTCATGGTTGAACTTGAGCATGGAGACTTCCGCAACCATTTCCAGAAATTTCCCTTTTAGAGTATTTATAACCCCCTGTTGACTCAGGTCAATCTCGTCCACACCCTCCAGATCCTGTTCGTAGACGAACTTGATAAAACGCATCAGGCAGATATCGTTGAAGGTGTAAAATTTCTCGGCTGTTCGATAAACCAGATCTGCTGCATAGAGCTTTTCGATTTTTTTTGCCACAGCCTTTTTCGCCACTCCGAGTTTGTCGGCAATGGCCTTGGTGTCTACAGGTTGATTATTATAACGGGTAAAATAATAGATAATCTTCTTGCCCAGCTCTGTATCATCATCCTGATTGATCAACTCCCGGTTATTGTCAAAATGGGTCCGCCAGAAGCCGTAGATCTTGCCGTTTTCGATCTCATAGCGAACGACTTGATCAACGGCCTGTTTATCCCGAAATTCTTTGGTCTCGCATTTGGAGGTAGCCAGACAGTAGAGATAATAGGGATGACCTCCTACCTGAGCACTGGCATACAGGGCCAGTTCTGGATTGATCATCCGTCTCCCGCCATAGTATTTGAGTGTGCTGTGCAGGAGCGTGGCCCCGTCCGGCACGGACAGCGGTTTTATGTAAATGAAGTCGAAGCGTCCGCCCAGGGGCCCGCCCATGACCGTTCTGAAAACCATCGTCACTGCGGAACCGGAAACCAGCATGGGTGCCTTGCGGCTCTGGGCCTGCCGGTCAAAGGTGTTGGCGAGCCGGATCGCACCTTGCCCGTCTGAACGGTCTTTAGTGTCCATCAATTCCTTGGGCATATTGTAGATGAAGAACTGCATGTCCTGGAATTCGTCAATAATCACAGCTACCCTAGTGCCTGAATGCGAACCGAGTCGTTCCGGCACACAGATGAAGCCATCCCAGTGCCCTCGGGCATCTTCCTCGGTGTGGGTGGTATAGCGCTCCAAAAACTCGTCTATATATTCCAAAGCCATACGGCTGGCTTTGTGGGTGGCTGGATAGGTCAAAAGCTTTTCCAGAGATACTGCCTGATTACTGAACAGGGCCGCATCCTGTTCGCAGTAGGCCAAGTACTGCCTGAAGAATGTGGTGGCATATATCAGAAGGAAGTCCCGTAAGGTGCTTTTTTCCCGCGTCATTTTAAAATAAAAGGGTGCAACCTGATATTCCGGCTTAAAGAATACAGTGTTCACCAGCCGATCAAGCAGCACGGTCTTGCCAATCCTGCGCGGTGCGATCAGGGCGGTGCTTGTTGCGCCCATACGCTGAATCGCGGCGACCCATTGGTCCAGCTCGCGCAGGAGTTCCACCCGGTCAGTGAATTCATCCTCGTGGACCATCTCTTCGACCGGCCATATTTTTATATCCGACATTTCTGGATTTCCTTTGTAACACTATGTTCTTACTTGACAGAAAAGCTAGGTCTGGTTTATTTCTGACCAGCGCATCCAGCAACAGGTTTTCATCCAGCGCAATATTGTACCTGACCCGCTGTTCGACGGCAACCATCAACCCTCCAGTACCGGCTTCTTTTCTCAGCCATTTTTTTCCTATCACAAGATCCTTTCTTCCTGACTATTTGCTTATCTAAGTTATTTTCCCTTGACAACCCTTTGTGGAATTAATTATTAAATAGTCTAACTATTATTCAATCAACATAAATGGGAACCTTTTTTGGTAGATCAACAAACGAGAGAACAGGCCGGGTATATTTTTTCCGTGGGCAAGATGCTTCGGAATCATATGCATAACAACCTGACCCGGCTGCATCTCAATGATCGCAGCATTGAAGGCTGCGATTTATCAATAGCTCAGATGAATTTATTGATGACTGTGCGGAGCAGTGATGACCTAACTCTCAGCAGGCTGGCTGAGCTGCTCAAGGTTTCTCCACCTTCAGTCTCTGTGATGGTGGAGCGTTTGGTGGAGCGTAAGATGTTGATCAGGACTCGTTCATCAAGGGATCGGCGGAAGGTCATTATCAGCTTAAGTCCAGAATCTGAGGAGCGGATTGACAAAATGGAAGAACAAATGCTGGCCTCCTTTATTGAGTTAGTGGAAGAGCTTGGCCCGGAAACAGCTCGGAAATGGGGCGAAGTCCTTGAGCGGGTGGAAGAGGTACTCCGTCGACAGAACAGACAAGGAAAAGAAACATGCAGCTAAAAAAAACAGGTTCAGTGCTTCTTCGTATCATCCTCTGCCTGCTGATCTTAGCAGGTGGGGTTATCGGTATGAAAAAGATGAAGAAGATGAAAAAGCCGCCGCAAAAGGTAGAGCGCAAAGAGCCA
This sequence comes from Candidatus Electrothrix sp., assembly GCF_052785085.1. Taxonomy (NCBI): domain Bacteria; kingdom Pseudomonadati; phylum Thermodesulfobacteriota; class Desulfobulbia; order Desulfobulbales; family Desulfobulbaceae; genus Candidatus Electrothrix; species Candidatus Electrothrix sp. The sequence goes on along the minus strand of NZ_JALAAI010000054.1, from coordinate 18,883 downwards.
GCCTTGCCAGTCGAGGTTGTTCAGGTACAACCGGAAAAGGCCCCGGTGATTATTTCCGGCTATGGCGAGATCATCTCCCGAACTGAGGTCACCCTGCCTGCTGAAGTTGCAGGGCGCATCATCTTTGCTCATAAGGAACTCCAGACCGGGGCTGTCATCAAGAAAGGGGAGATCCTCTACAAGATTAATGAGCAGGATTTTCGTCTCAATCTGGAAATGGCCCAGGCCCGCCTGAAGAGTTTGACCCGTGATCTTGAGCTGGCCCGTAAGGAGTACCAGCGGGTCAGTAATCTCTATACACAGAAAAAGGTCGGCACCCAGTCCAGTGTGGAAAAGGGTGAGCAATCCGTCAATGCTATCAGAAATCAGATTATCCCGGTCAAGGAGAGTATTGCCCAGGCCAAGCTACAGTTAAGCCGTTGCGTTATCCGGGCACCTTTTACCGGTCGGGTCACTGAGCTTCATACAGAGCAGGATGAGTATGTGACACCGGGAAGAGATCTGCTCACCCTGACCGATGATAGCGACCTGGAGGTGCAGGTCTCTTTGGATAGCCGCGATGCTGTCAAATGGCTCCGTTTTAAGCCGCACACGCAGGAGGATCGTTCCTGGTTTGCTCTGCCAGAGGCAACTAATTGTACAGTTAGCTGGACAGAAAATGATGCAACAAAGGCAGAGGGGCGATTGGATCGGGTGGTTCGTTTTGATCCCCGCACCCGGAGCCTGACCGTGGCTGTCCGGCTTCAACCAGAGACAAGTTCTGCCTTCCCTCTGGTGCAAGGGATGTTTTGCCGGGTGGACATTGAGGGCCGATCCCTGGACAGGGTCTTTCTCTTGCCCCGGTCAGCAGTCAGCTTTGAGCAGACAGTGTATGTTACTCAAGAAAATCGTCTTCGTACCCGCAAGGTGGAGGTGGCCAGAGTTGAAGGAGGCACAGCCTTTATCACCAATGGCCTGGAACAAGGTGAGCAGGTTATCATTACCCGCCTGGAAAAACCTCTGGAAAACAGTTTGATCAGTATCAAGGAACCAGCCCCACAATCTGAGCAAAAGGCGGTGGAAGAATGAAGAAGATCCTTGCGGCCTTTGCCGGTAATACGGTTTTTGCCAATATTGTCCTCCTGTTGATCTTTGTCGGCGGTGGACTGGCCCTGAGCACCATGCGGCGGGAGACCTTTCCCCAGTTTTCCGTGGATAAAATCTCAGTGTCTGTGGCCTATCCTGGTGCTGACCCGGAAGAGGTGGAAGAGGGGATTATTCTCAAGGTGGAAGAAGCCCTGGAAGGGGTGGAGGGGATTAAGCAGTACACCACTTCGGCCCGGGAAAATGCAGGGACAGCCCTGGTGGATGTTCGGGAGGGGAGCAATATCAGTGAGGTGCTGGATGATGTTAAATCCAAGATAGATGCCATTTCCACCTTTCCGGTTGATGCGGAAAAGCCTGTGGTTACAGAAATCCTGATGCGCAACTCGGTGGTTCTGCTCTCTGTGTCCGGGGATATGGGGGAAAAACAGCTCAAGTCCTTTGCCGAGCAGATTCAGGATGAGATTCGCTTGCTGGATGGTATTTCCCAGGTAGAGGTCTTTGGTATCCGGGACAATGAAATATCTGTGGAGATCTCGGAAAAGCAGTTGCGCCGGTATAACCTCAGCTTTGAGCAGGTCTCCGAGGCTGTGCGTCGCTCCAGTATCAATCTGCACGGCGGGACCATCCGTACTGAGGGCGAAGAGATCCGGGTTCGTACTGTGGGCCGGAAATACACAGGTGCTGATCTGGCTGATATTGTTGTGCTGGCTGATACCTCTGGTGAACTCATTACCTTGGGGCGGTTGGCAGAAATCCGTGACGGTTTTACCGAAGACCCCATTGTCTCCTTAGTCAATGGCAAGCCTGCTGCCTTTGTCATGGTTTTTAAGACCGATGAGGAGGATGCGATCCAGATCTCGGATACAGTACAGAAATATATGAAAAACAGGCAACAACAGCTTCCTCCTGGTGTCCGCCTGGAAACCTTTAGCGATAATACCGAAGCCTTGCGGGCCCGGATGGATTTGTTGACCAGAAACGGTATCATTGGATTGGCCCTGGTCTTTTTTCTCCTCTGGCTCTTTCTTGATGTACGCCTTTCCTTTTGGGCTGGAATGGGGATTCCGGTCTCTCTGGCTGGCTCCCTGTTCATTATCTGGTACCTGGGCGAGACCCTGAATATGGTGTCTCTCTTTGCCTTTATCATGGTGCTCGGCGTGGTGGTGGATGATGCCATTGTGGTGGGTGAGGCCATTTATGTCCGACGCAAGGCAGGCCGACCGCCCCTGGCAGCGGCTGTGGAAGGGGCCATGGAAATCAGCATGCCTGTTGTTGCAGCGGTCACCACCTCTATTGTTGCCTTTATTCCCCTGGCCTTTGTAGGTGGGGTTATGGGAAAATTCATTGCCATTATGCCAGCGGTGGTTATCTCCAGCTTGCTGATCTCTCTGGCGGAATGTCTTTTTCTTTTGCCTGCTCATCTTAGCCATCTTCCTGATCTGAACAAACCGCCACGCCGCAGTCTCCTGTTTCAAATAGTGTCTTTTTCCTGGTTGCAGCGTATTATGCAAAGGGGATTAGAATTCTTTATTCATCGGCTCTATATACCTTTTCTTGGAGCAGTGCTCCATTTTCGTTATGTCTTTCTGGCCCTTGCTGTGGCGACGCTGCTGCTGGCTGTGGGCTTGGTTCAGGCCGGATTTGTTAAATTTCAGGTCTTTCCTACCCTGTCCAGCTTTGTGGTCACCTCCACAGTGGAGTTTCCCGAAGGTACGCCACCCACGGTCACAGAGCAGGCCTTGCAACGGATGGAAGAGAGTTTTATCCGGGTGGCTGAGCGCACGCCCACCCTGACCGGAGAGCCCATGATTAAGCGACGGATGAGCCTTCTGGGGCAAAGTCTGAGCAGAAACAGCGGAACCAAGGGGCCGCATCTGGGATCGGTTCAGTTTATTCTTCTGCCGCCAGAGGATTTGGGCGTGCATTCCAAAGATCTGCAAATCGCCTGGGAAGAGGAGATTGGTTCCATTGTCGGGGCAAAGTCCCTTGTCTTTGAAGGGGAAGCACACGGTCCTGGCGGTGCCGAGATTGAGATTTGGCTCCAGGGCAGTAAGATGGATGACATCCTGGCAGCCTCGGAAAAACTCCAGGAAAAGCTGCGGAGCTATGACGGGGTGATTCAGATTCGCTCTGATTTCTCTGCTGGCAAGAACGAGTTCCGCCTTCGCCTCAAGCCAGAGGCCCGTACCCTGGGGCTGACCGTGGAGGATCTGGCCCGCCAGGTCAATGCAGGGTTCTATGGCCGGGAGGCCTTTCGGGTACAGCGGGGCAAGGACGATGTCCGGGTGAAAGTGCGTTATACCAAGGAAGAGCGGAGCCGGGTTACGGACTTTGAGCAAATGCGGATTCGGACTGGAACAGGCCAGGAAATCCCCCTGCTTTCCGTTGCTGAAGTGGATTATGGTCCTGGCTTTTCCACTATTACCCGGACAGACGGGATGCGTCGGGTCGCAGTAACTGCGGATGTGGATTCCAAGCGAGCCAATTCCCAGGAGGTCTTTGCGGATTTGTCGGCAGGTTTTTTTCAAGAGCTTGAGGCTGATTATCCAGGTCTGCACGTCTCCCTCCAGGGTTCAAAGAAAGATATGCGCGAGTCTTTTTCCTCGCTCAAGGTAGGCTTTCCCATGGCTGTGCTGGGAATCTTTGTGATTGTGGCCACTATTTTCCGTTCTTATATCCAGCCCCTGGTTATCCTGGTCTCTATTCCCTTTGGCATTATTGGAGCAATTCTGGCCCATCTCCTGCTGGGGTATGATTTATCCATGATGTCTATGTTTGGTATGGTTGCCTTAACCGGTGTGGTGGTCAATGATGCCATTGTCTTGATTGAACGCATTAATGAAAATCTGGCTGAAGGCATGTCGTTTTTCAATGCGATACTTAAAGGCGGGGAACGCCGTTTCCGGGCTGTACTCCTGACTTCAATGTCCACGGTGGGTGGGCTTGCCCCCTTGATCCTGGAAAAGGATATGCAGGCTAAGTTCCTTATCCCCATGGCCTTGTCCCTGGCTGGCGGAGTGATCTGCGCCACCATTCTGACCCTGGTGCTGATTCCTGGTCTGCTGGCGATTGTCAATGATTGGCGTCGGGTGATCGGACGGATGAAGACCGGTATCTGGCTGGAGCGAGAGGCAGTGGAACCTGCTGCGGCCCGGCGGGTGGATCGGATGGGAGAGTGAGTTTTTCACACTGACTGAACCTGAAAAGAGGCCAGTATTGATCCGGAATCACGAAAAGTCTTGACGCATTCCGGCATTCCTCCGATAAAAAAATACTGCCGCAGTTCCGTCAGAACAGCCTGCTGGATAGACTCGGCAACCGTTTCCGGTGCTTGGCGCGTATATTCGGCTACAGTTTCTTTGCCTAGGGCGAGGAGGTACTCGTAAAAGGTCATCGGGTGCATGTACAGATACATCACAACTGTCCCTCGTCACCCGCATCCCCTGTACCACCACAACAGTTATACTTCCGTAAAAATAAGAATATACTGGTGGCATTCAAACTATCAGAAGATCGCGACATGGTAAACCGCACCAAAGCACCCAGCAACCCGTAAAAAACAGAAACAATGCCCACCAAAGAACGCTACATCAACCTCTCCACCGATTACGGGTTTAAAAAGATCTTCAGTGAAGAGTCGAACAAGAACCTGCTGCTGGATTTTCTCAACGAGTTGCTCAGAGAGGAACAGGGAGAAATCCGGGATCTGACCTACCTGAAGACAGAACAGCTCGGTGACACCGATATTGACCGCAAGGCGATATTCGATCTCTACTGTGAGAATGAACGAGGCGAAAAGTTCATTGTTGAGTTGCAAAAAAGCAAACAAAATCTCTTCAAAGACCGGGCACTTTATTACTCCACCTTTCCCATCTGCGAACAGGCGGAACGGGACGATTGGAATTTTCAGCTCAAGGCCGTCTATACAGTGGCTATCCTGGATTTTGTCTTTGACGAAGACAAAGATCAACCTGAAAAATACCGCTATGATGTTAAATTGAAAGACATTGACACCAATCGGGTGTTTTATAACAAGCTGACCTTCATCTACCTGGAAATGCCAAAATTCAGCAAAAACCTGGATGAGCTGAAGACCCGGTTTGACAAGTGGCTGTACGTTATCAGGAACCTGAACCAGCTGGAACGAATACCGGATACGCTCCGGGAGCAGGTGTTTGAGCAACTTTTTGATACTGCGGAGATTGCCCGCTTTACCCCGGATCAGGTGCGCTCCTATGAGAAGAGTCTGAAATATTACCGGGATCTGAAAAGCTCCCTTGATACGGCCTTTGATGAGGGGAAGGAAGAGGGGATAGAGATTGGGATGGAGAGCGGTAAAGAGATAGGGAAAGCAGAAGGCCAGCGCAAGATAGTTATCAACGGGCTGAAGCAAGGACTGAATAAAGTAGTGATAGCGTCTTTGACAGGTTTGTCGTTGGAGGCGATTGAGAAGATTGCGCAGAGTATCCATAAAGATAGATGATAATTTATGTTTGACAAACTCTTTTGAAAGTTTACAATATAAAATATAAACTTTTAATCGAATCAGGAGGGCATTATGCAGGCAACCAGCAAAGACTTACGATTTCACACCAAAAAAATTCTTGATGTGGCAAGAAGGGGTGAGGAAGTTATCATCACTTTTCACGGAAAGCCCTATGCCAGAATTGTTCCTCTTGACGAGCATGTAAACAAAGACAAACAGAACGAATTCTGCGGCATGTGGAAAGACCGGACTGATATGAACGATGTTGATGGATATGTTCGGAAGCTCAGGAAAGGCAGGTCATTTTGATTGTTGATACGGATGTACTGATCTGGTATTCAAGAGGTTATCAGAATGCGATAGATTTTCTCCACGGTCTTGATCGTTTCTCGCTGTCCGTGGTGACCTATATGGAAATTGTTCAGGGCATGAGAAACAAACAGGAACTCAAAGCATTTAACAAGGCATTGGGCATACTGAATGCTCAGGTCATTCAAATTGACGAACTCATCTCCACCAAAGCGATGTTCTATGTTGAGCAGTATGCCCTCAGCCATTCTATAGAACTGGCTGATGCGTTGATTGGTGCATCAGCAGTGATCAGGCAGCTTCCACTGATCACAGGAAACGATAAACATTATAAGCACCTGTCTGATATTGAAATTCAAAAATTTCTGATTGACGGCTGATTTCTCGTAAATAGGCGTAAATAGGGGGTCAGAGCCTGATTAATCAACTCATTTGCCACTTCTTCCAATACCCAAAACCATCGCAACTGTTTCCACGCCACCCACATCCCCTGCACCACCACAACAGGTGTACTTCCGTAAAAATAAGAATATAATGATAAAAAGATCCTCGGCGAAGAGCCGAACAAGAACCTTATGCGGGAGCAGCTTTTTGCTACTGCGGAGATTGCACGATTTACCGGGCTTGATCCTGAAATTGTAGAGGAATTAAAACGTTCATCTGCATCCACTCTGAAACCATGAATCAAGGCAGTGAAGTTTGGGTGGTAAGGCACTGGACTGGAAAGCGATAAAAAAAAATACGGATTCCTTTGTGCTGAAATTTTGTTGGGCCGCAACGAAAAATCTTGGGGAACCCTTATCTTTCGTATGTTTTTTGATGGGTTACAGGAAATTAATGCTTGTAATTTTGCAGAGCAATTTATATATGTACTAGTTATGTTTAGCTGATCAATTGCGGCATCAGCCAAATATACTATGTCAACCGCAGGCTGGATTGCAGTCCTGCACCAGGGCTTCGTAACAGGAGTCTGTTTTTTTTCAAGATGGTTTCGCAAAGAAACCGCGTAGCAAGGAGTATCACGATGGCAGAAGGGACAGTAAAATGGTTTAATGATTCCAAAGGATTTGGCTTTATTGAACAAGAAAATGGATCAGACGTTTTTGTTCATCACTCAGCAATCAGGGCTGATGGGTTCAGGAGTCTGCAGGAAGGTCAGCGTGTAATTTTTGATGTTGTTGACGGTGCCAAAGGGCCTGCCGCAGAAAATGTTATTGCTCAGTAAATAAGCTGGAACTTCCTTTCGTTCTTTCGTTGTAACGAAGACACACGCCAAATCAGGGGTGCAAGTCTTGCATTCCTGATCTTTTTTGGGCATGCATGCTTTTGACGCTCTCTCCTTTTAACCCACCTTTTTTTGATCATACGAAAGAATATTTTTTCCTGAAAAAGAAAACCACCTCGTAATTTTCTTGTTTTTAATTATATTATCTTTTTGGTATCAGTCAGTTTCGGTAATGTTGTTCTTCTCATGAACAACATTTTGGGATATCTTGCTGTGTAAATATTACTCTTGACACAGTAATGATTCTTAATTACCTTGAGAAGATAATAATAATTAACAGCAGGTGATCCGATGAAAGATATCCTACGAATGACCCACCAGCGGGAATTGATTCTTGAAGAGCTTGGAAATTGTCACAATCATCCAACTGCTGATGCATTGTACGAGCGCATTAAGAAGAAATTACCACGTATCAGCTTGGCAACAGTGTATAGAAATCTTGAAATTCTGTCCGAGGCCGGAATGATCAGGAAGCTGGAGATCAGCGGGCGTCAGAAACGATTTGATAAAGAAATCGACCAGCATGACCACGTATTCTGCGTGCAATGCCGACGCGTTGATGATATAAAATTTGATCAGAGCCGATTGGCTTCTTTGGGAGAGGATCAGAGTCTGGGGTATGCAATTTCAGGGTGTCGTGTGGAGTTTTTTGGCATTTGCCCGAAATGCCAGGCAAAGAATGAGAAGGAAGAGGCAGAGAAAAAGACGGATGCTTGTAAAGGGGAATGCTCAAAGAAATCTTGTAAGAAGAGTTTGTTGAGTGAACGGCAGCGTGAGGTGCTTGAGGTATTAGCAAAGTCAGATGATGCCAGTGCAAATAAAGATATTGCTGCTGCAACCTCACTGGAGCCGAAACAGATCAGTTGTCAGTTGACGGCTCTGAAAAAGAAAGGGTTTGTAACAAGCCCGGTTCGTTGCAAGTATGAAATAACCAAAGCCGGGAAAGCAGCACTGTAACAGATAACACGTTCGTAAAAGGAGAAACTAAAATTATGACTGCATTGCAAGGTTCCAGGACAGAAAAAAATATTCTGACAGCATTTGCCGGGGAGTCTCAGGCGAGAAATCGCTATTCGTTTGCAGCAAAAGTAGCGAAAAAAGAAGGATTGGTTCAAATAGCCAATATTTTCGAGAGAACTGCTGAACAGGAGCGAGCGCATGCCAAGAGCCTGTTTAAATTGCTGGAAGGAGGTGAGGTTGAAGTACAGGCTTCCTTTCCAGCCGGAACCATTGGGACAACAATGGAAAATCTTGAGGCTGCTGCTGCCGGTGAAGAGCATGAATATATGGAGATGTATCCAGATTTTGCCAAGGTTGCTAAGGAGGAGGGATTTTCTGCTATTGCTGATACCTTTCTGGCCATAGCCAGAGCAGAGAAGCAGCATGCAAAACAGTACCGGACTTTTATCGCCAATCTGCAAGAAGGGAAAGTCTTTAAGCGTGATGAAACAGTGACATGGTATTGCATAAAGTGTGGATTTTTACAAGAGAGTACAGAGGCTCCGAAAAAATGTGCGGCCTGTTCCCATCCACAAAGTTATTTTGAGCTTCTTGCCGAAAATTGGTAGGGTTACCCCTGTCTTTAAAGAGACGAATGTATGCAGATGGATATATAGCACATAAAGGAGGGCGGTATAATGAGCAGATTAGTTACAAAACAGGCACCTGATTTTACAGCAACTGCGGTTATGGGTGATGGATCGTTTAAAGAAGATTTTAAACTGTCTGATTATCGCGGCAAATACGTTGTTCTTTTCTTTTATCCTCTTGATTTTACCTTTGTTTGTCCCTCAGAAATTATAGCTTTTGATAAGGTTTTGGCGCAGTTTCATGATAAGAATTGTGAAGTTATCGGCGTTTCTGTTGATTCTCAATTCAGTCACTGGGCCTGGAGAAATACTTCTGTGAATAACGGCGGTATCGGCGAAGTACAATTCCCCTTGGTTGCTGATCTGGATAAGACTATATCCCGTCAGTACGGAGTGTTACTGGATATGGGCGTTGCCCTGCGTGGGACCTTTCTGATTGATAAGGAAGGTGTTGTTCGCCATGCAGTTGTGAATGATCTGCCCCTTGGTCGTTCTGTTGATGAGGCCCTGCGTATGGTTGATGCCCTGATCTTTCACGAAACCCATGGTGATGTTTGTCCGGCCAACTGGAAAGAAGGGGAAGATGCCATGACGCCGACAGCTGAAGGTGTTGCTGAATATTTGAGCAAAAACGCCGGATGACTCCCTGATGAATCTATGTAATAAATCTCAAGACAGGGTGTTGACAGGTTTCAGCCCGCTGTATAGTGTGTAACCGAGAATTTTGCAGGACGGACAACGGGTCTGTCTGCAATTCCAGAGCAAACAGTAAAAACGGAGGATAATGATGACCAAGAAGAACGAAGTGTATAAATGCCCCTTATGCGGTAATATCGTTCAGGTACTGCATACCGGTGCCGGTGAATTGGTGTGTTGCGGTCAACCTATGGAGCTGTTAACGGAAAACACCGTTGATGCAGCTCAGGAAAAACATATCCCGGTCGTTGAAAAAACAGATAATGGTTATAAGGTTACTGTCGGTTCTGTTGCCCATCCTATGGAAGAAAAACATTGGATTGAGTGGATTGAGCTGGTAACAGATACTACTGTCTGTCGAGCGGATTTAAAGCCGGGAGATGCGCCGGAAGCTGTTTTCTGTACAGAAGCTGATACTGTGACTGCACGGGCTTACTGCAATCTGCACGGGCTATGGAAATCATAATCAGGGTATAAACCGGGTTGACCGAATCTTCGGTCAACTGCTTTTCAAGAAGTCAGAAGGATATAAATATGGATACATATATATGTGAAGTCTGCGGGTATGAATACGACCCGGCAACGGGTGACCCTGACAATGATGTCCCTGCAGGGACAGCATGGGACAAGGTTCCAGAAGATTGGCTTTGTCCTGTTTGCGGTGCTGGTAAGGAAGCTTTTGAAGTAGCCTGATCCCTTTTTTCTTGTATCTTAGTATTGATAGCAGAAATAGCTTGGGTAGCTGTTGCTGCCCAAGCGGTTTGTTCTTTCAACGGAGATTGACAATTAAAAAGTGAAACTGTCACGGCGTCAATTTATTAAAAAATTAGGCGTTGGTGCCGGGTTAACGCTTCTCGGCAGTTATCCCTTTTTCATTGAAGGCAAGATTCTCCAGGTAAATGAATATAACATTCCGGTAAAAGGTTTACCCACTCATTTTAACGGGTTCCGAATAGCGCATATAACCGATGTTCATTATGGCCCTCTCGTCAGCAGAGCATTTGTACAAAAGGTTGTCAGGTTGGCAAATGATTGTGCCCCTGATGTTACGGTGTGTACCGGTGATTATGTACATGAAAGGAACGGAACCGGACAAATTGATATTGTCTGGCCTCTACTTGCAGAGCTGAAAGCAAAATATGGAGTTTTTTCAGTCTTGGGAAATCACGATCACTGGGCTGATTTTGATCGATCAGAATATTGGCTGAACGAAACAGGGCAGAATTTACGGCATCAATCTGTGAAGATTGTCAAAGGCGACCAGGAAATATGGCTTGGCGGTTCTGGAGATTTTTATGAAGACACTTTGCGGATTGATAATGCTTTCAGCGGGATTTCCGAGGATAAATGTAAAATATTGCTGACGCATAATCCGGATGCCGTCGATCAGTATTATACAACAAAAATTAATTTGGCAATCGCTGGCCATACTCATGGCGGCCAAGTGAATATACCGTTTGTCGGCCCTCCAATCTTGCCGGTACATAATAAGATGTACTCAAGCGGCTATATAACAACCCGGAAAACAAATATATTTATAAGCAGGGGGATCGGGTGGGCAATTCTACCTGTACGGTTTAATTGTTTTCCTGAAGTGGCAATACTCCATTTAACCGATGTGTAACTATCTGATATTCACTAAATAAGTGCATTTGGTTGATCTGCCTTACATAACGTGCCAGCTTTCCAGCAAGAAAAGAGGAAAGAATGCTTCAAAAAACAATTACACCTGATATTTACAGTAAACTCGGTGAAATCGGGTTTGATAAAGATGAGATAAATATCATTCAGATAGTCCATGAATTAAAAAGCAGGAGCTATTCAATTGATATAAAAAAATTGATTCACCAAGTTGCTTTTGAGAACCTGTCAAAAGGGATAGTTGAAACATTTGAAAAAAATCAATGGAGCGAAGAAGATTTTTCTGAAATCGTTGAGCGTATCAGGAATGAGAAGAAAAATACTATAATATATTGAAAGATATAGAATTTACAAAAGTCAAAGTGATCAGGGCGAAGCATTTATTGGAAAAATTGTCACCGTCATAAAAACAGGTAGCGCAGTACCATCATTTTAATTGCCTTGCTCAGCATTGAATTTTTTCGATCCGCCCCTTGCATCAAGTTCCTTATACAATCTTACAACTCTGTCATCAAACCTTCATAGAGCCTGCGTTTGAAAAATGGCTAAAAATAACATGCAACAGGAGAATTGACTCGTGAATCCTATTGAACTGACAAAAAACGTCTACTGGGTCGGTGCCATTGATTGGATGACCAGAGATTTTCACGGTTATTCCACTGAACGTGGTACGACCTATAATGCCTACCTGATTATTGATGAAAAGGTTACGCTGATTGACACGGTAAAAGAAGGGTACCGCCGTGAATTGATGCATCGTATCCGTAATATTATTGACCCGAAAAAGATTGATTATATGGTGGTCAATCATGTGGAAATGGACCATTCAGGAGTACTGCCTGAAGTGATTCGGGAGATTGAGCCGGAAAAGGTTATTTGTTCCAAAATGGGCCATAAGGCCCTGATGAAGCATTTTCACGAGGCAGATTGGCCCTACCATGTTGTCACCCCTGGTGAAGAGTTGAGTGTGGGTGAGAAGACCCTGAGCTTTGTGGAGACCCGGATGCTGCACTGGCCGGACTCTATGTTTACGTACCTGAAAGAAGATCAAATCCTCTTTTCCAGTGATGCCTTTGGTGAACATCTCGCAACCAGTGAGCGTTTTGACGATGAAGTGAATCAGGATGTCCTCATGTATGAGGCAACCAAGTACTATGCCAATATTCTGACCCTGTACTCACCTCTTGTGAAAAAACTTATCAAACAGGTCGAGGAGATGCACCTGCCCATTAAGATGATTGCTCCGGATCATGGGGTGGTCTGGCGAAAAAATCCAGGAAAAATTCTGGATGCCTACTCTCGCTGGTGCGTAAATGAAGGCAACGGCAAGGCCCTGGTTATTTATGACAGTATGTGGCATTCCACTGAAATGATGGCGAAATCTATTGCTTCAGGGCTTCTGGAGAAAGGAATACATTATAAGCTGATCAATCTTCAGGTGAATCATCGCAGTAATGTTATGTGTGATGTGCTTGAAGCCAGTGCAATTATTCTTGGATGCCCAACCCTGAATAATGGTATGTTGCCGAGAATGGCTGGTTTCCTTATGTATATGCGGGGCCTGCGGCCAACCAATAAGATAGGGGCTGCTTTTGGCTCTTTTGGCTGGTCAGGTGAGGCCGTCAAGCTGATGAATACAGCCATGAAGGAAATGAATTTTACCTTAGCACATAAGGGTCTCAAGGTGCAGTATGTACCTGAGCATGGTCACTTGAAAGAATGCGTAGAACTCGGTCATACAGTGGGGCAGGCCTTGATTGATAGTCAGGAAGGGAAAGAGGTGGAATCTGTTATTTGATCGCCTGCCTCTTTGTCTTTTTTGTTCTCCCGGCCTGTTGAGCCGGGATGCATCCTATTTTTAGTGTATTGTTCACCATAACACAGGAGAAAACACATGAAGATCACAATAGATAAAAATGTTGTTGAGTGTACGATGGAAAATCCCCAGGAGACTGCTGACATGGAGGTGCTTTGGCGTCTGTTGGTCGACTGTGTGGCGGATAATAAACGGATGGAACCCATTGGTGAATATATTCCAGCCAAGAGCAATGTAGCCCGCTTCGTTATTGAGGGTGTGTCAGCAAAGACCGTGTATACTGACGATCAGGTCCAGGAGGAATGTACGGTTGTCTGTCGGATCTGTAATAAGTATTCCCATCTCAAACCAGGTGATTCCGTACCGGTTTGTTGTGGTAAGCCGATGGAAGATGTGGATTAACAGGGTATCATATCTCCATTCGGTACGGTAGGGGCGAATCTTGTATTCGCCCTTGGGGCAGACAACAAGGGTGATCACAAGGATCGCCCCCTACAACAGCCAGTATGATATTATAAGGTCAAACGTCCATCTCCATCGCCATCCCCTGCTGCAGCCTCCTGTTCCTCCAGCACCCGTTGAAAAATAGCTGCGGCCATTTCATTGTATTTTTTAACGTCATCCATCTTTCGTTGCCGTTCACAGAGCTTTGCCAGTTCCTGATAGATGCTGCCCACTGCCGGATGATCCTTGCCCCGTAATTTTTGGGTCACAGCCAAGGCCTGTTTATAATATTTTTCTGATTCATCGTACTTACCGCAGATCCGGTATGCTTCACCGACGTTATTACAGATGATGATAATACCTGCCAAATCCGGAGCAGGAGAGTTCTTTTTTATTTTTAAGAGCTGCTCAAATAAGGGGATAGCATCTGCTTCACCTTCCAGCTCCATATGCAGACGGGCCAATTTATCCAATACATCCGCCAGAAGAATAGGATCGCCACTTTTTTTGATGATGGTCAGGGCTTTTTTGTAGGGTTCTTCAGCCTCTTCATATTTGCCTTGGCTTTCGTTGAGAAGGCCGATCTGGTACCAGCTGATTCCCATTTCAAGGTGATCCTTGCCCACCAGCTTTTCCAGGCTTGCCATAGCCTTTTTATAATAGGCATCAGCCTGTTTATGCTGCCCAAAGAGTGCTGCACTGTAGGCCACTTCCCGACGGGTTACAGCCAGTTCCACAGAATCTTTTTTTTGGCGGACCAGGAGTTTTTCCAGGGCCATAAAGCGCATTAATGCTTTCTTATGTTGGTACATCTTGCGAGCCAGCAGGCCTGCTGCCCGGAGATAATGGGGATTGCCCTTGTCCAGTTCAACGGCCTTGTCAAAGCGGACCATTGCCCGTGGAAAGTCCATTCGGCATTCTGCCAGTCGACCACTGTGAAAAGCAGCAAAGGCCCCACCTTTTCCTCCTTTGCCAATGACCTTATCCAGTACCTGTTCCGCTTCCAGAGTACTGTCCTTGGTGCATACGCTTGTTGCAGCCCGATTGTAAAGCGTTTCTCCCAGCATTTTTTGCATTTTATCCAGAGCTGTCAAGGCTCCCTTGCGGCAGCTGACTTCGTGCTGATAGCCCTGTTTAATAAAGGTCAGGGCTTCGGTCAGGCTGACAACCACCAGCTGGAGTCGTTCCCGCTTGCTTTCTTCTTGGTTTTCCATGGCAGCAGTTACTGCCTGAAGGAATTTCTTTTTTTGGTTCACCAATCGCTGGGTGTAGGTCTTAGGCGACAATGCTACAGTATGTTTTGACACGGTGTGAACTCCTCCTTAACTCCGGTAGCAGTTCCAATCCATTATGCTGTTATGGCTGTCTGCTGGAATCTGGCTTTTTAAACGTATTATCTGGGAAAATCTCAATATTAAAGGTATAGCAGACCTCCTGATCAAGAACAAGAGAATCTTTTTCTGTTGACGCATTCTCCAGCACAGGCTAATCATGGAGACTATTAGGATATTGTACAAGAAAACAGAGAATATGCCAATTACCATGCCTGTAAAAAATACTGCACTATCACCGTATACCCTTTTTCATCAATCAAGTGAATGTCCGGCCCGTTGTGGTCAGGTCAAGACCCTGCACGGAACCTTTGAAACCCCGGTCTTTATGCCAGTCGGGACCTTGGGCACAGTAAAGGCGGTGACTCCAGAGGATCTGCACGAACTGGGTGCCCAAATTATCCTGGGCAACACCTATCATCTCTTTATCCGTCCTGGTCATGAACTGGTTCGTCGCTCTGGTGGTCTGCATGATTTCATGCATTGGGATAAGCCCATTCTGACGGATTCTGGTGGCTTTCAGATCTTCAGCCTCAAGGAGTTGGCTCAAATTACCGAAGAGGGCGCCACCTTCCGATCCCATATGGACGGGGCCAAACTTTTTCTCAGCCCGGAAAAAGTGGTTGAAGTCCAGGAGGCCCTGGGAGCAGATATCATGATGGTTCTGGATACCTGTATTCCCTATCCTGCCACTCTGGATGAGGCGCAAAAGGCCACAGCTCTGACCGCCCGCTGGGCCAAACGCTGTCGGGAAGCCCAGAAGGACACAGGTCAGTTGCTCTTTGGTATCCTGCAAGGGGGAATGTACCCGGAGCTGCGCAAACCAGCAGCAGAAGAGTTGATTGAGATCGGCTTTGACGGCTATGCAATGGGTGGTCTCTCCGTGGGTGAGCCGAAAGAGTTGATGCATGAAATGCTGGACGCCTCGGTCCATCTTCTGCCGGACAGCCATCCCAAATACCTCATGGGGGTAGGGACGCCAGAGGACCTGGTGGAAGGGGTCTATCGGGGCGTGGATATGTTTGATTGTGTCATGCCCACCCGTAATGCCCGCAATGGAATGCTCTTTACTTCACAGGGAAGAGTTGTTATAAAAAATAGTCGATACCGGGAAGATCAGTGGCCTCTGGATGAGCAATGTACTTGTTATACCTGCCGCCATTATTCCCGTGCCTATCTGCGTCATCTTTTTCAATGCCGGGAGATCCTGGCCTATCAGTTGAACAGTATCCATAACCTGCATTATTACTGCACGTTGATGGCTGATATGCGGCAAGCAATTATGGAAGATCGCTTTGTCGAGTTTCGGCGCAATTTTTATGCACAGCGGGAAAACCCGCTTTAACCACGAGAAAAATTATTTTTTGGAGGATTTATTTCCATGATTGGAGTCGCTTACGCACAGGGAGCCGCCGCTGCACCGCCTGGTGGTGGATTTGCTCAGTTTGTTCCGCTCATTCTGATTTTTATTGTTTTTTACTTCCTGCTCATCCGTCCCCAGCAGAAAAAGGCCAAGGAGCAACAGGACTTTCTGGCTAACCTGAAAAAAGGGGATAAGGTGATGACCGGAGGTGGTGTTCACGGCAAGATCACCGGTCTGACTGACAGTGCTGTGACTCTGGAGATCTCTGAAGGAGTCAGGATTAAAGTCCATCGCGGCTATATCCTTGCTATCCCCCCGGTGGAAGACAAGCAGGCAGCCCCGGCCAAGAAGGGGTGAGGCATTAATGGGTGTTGATGCCTCTTCATAGGTTATGAAGAAGAAAAAGGCCGCAGCTTCTGTGATGATGCAGGACTGCGGTTTTTTTATCCTGCGTTACTGAAGGATGTAATCTCTCTGATTGTCCTTCTTATTTAAACGTAAAATGTTCAGGTTAAGAGTTATGAAAATTTTTTTTTTGTTCACCCTGTTGTTCTGTATCCCTGGTGTGTTTTCTGTCCAGGCAAGACAACCCGATGTTATTGATAATATTACTGTCAATAATAACCTTAGTACCGTTACTTCTATTGACCCCGTAAATCCCCCTGACCCTGTAAATCCCTTTGCCATGAACACCGGGGATGTGGAGTTTGATCAATTTCTCTTTCATTTGGAGACTGCGGTGAGTCCCCGGACCGACGTTTATATCGAAGATCTTCATACAGTGTTCAGTGTTCCAGTGAGAAAGATTAATCAATTGATCCGTACGCAAAATATGTCGCCAGCAGATGTCCTGCTTGTCCTTCAACTGGCAAGGATGAATGGAGTACCTCTGAGAAAGATTCTTAACCATTATAAGCAACATCGTCCCCAGGGTTGGCAGGCTATTTTTCGTTCTTTTGATATTTATCCTGGGTCTCGGTTTTTTATCATCCTGCAGCAGGAGATGCCCACAGTTGTTATTCGCTACGTTGAGCAATGGTCTAAGGGGCCAAAAAAGTGGAAGGGGTCTAAAAAGAAAAAAGGATCGAAAAAGAAAGGTTCAAAGAGAAAGGGGTCAAAGGAAAAGGGATCAAAGGGAAGCAGATAATCCTGGTGTTTGGGAAATTATGTTCTCATGCGACGATTTTTTTATGACTCCAGTATGCAGGAGAGTGCCGGGCAGATCCTGATTACTGGCCCGGAGGCCCATCACATCAGAAATGTTCTGCGGATGCAGCCTGGCGATTGCGCAGAACTTTTTGATGGCAAAGGGGCTATTATTACAGGTGAGATCGGTCGGGTCAGCGCCAAAGAGGTGGTCTTTGAGGTGCTGTCCCGGACCGATGCAGCGGATGCCGGGGTGCCTCTGACCTTGGCCCAGGCCGTGATCAAGGGGAAGAAGATGGATCTGGTGATCCAGAAGGCAACGGAATTGGGGGTGGATACCTTTGTGCCGGTGCTTACCCGCTATTGCGAAAATTCGGGTCGGGCTGGCAAGCAGCTTGAGCGCTGGCAACGGATCATGCTGGAGGCTTGTAAGCAATGCCGGAGGCCGATTCCTATGCAGATCTGTGCGCCTACGAAATTACAGGACCTTTCCTTTCCAGAAGGGGGGCATACAATTATGCCCTGGGAGAACGAGACGGGTATGCCTTTTTCCGCTCTTGAGCTGGATGATGGTCAGCCGGTGCTGGTGCTGATTGGGCCAGAAGGTGGCTTTCATCCATCTGAGGTTGCTTATGCGGAGGAAGTTGGGTTCAGGACGATTTCGCTTGGGCCGCGTATTCTGCGGGCGGAGACTGCTGCCTTGGCTGCTGTGGTGTTGGCGCAGCAGGGGATGGGGAATTTGTGATTACTAACTTGCTATCTTGTTGTATATATCACCTTTTTCTTAGAGAGATATGATCTGAAGTGGAGAATATGGTAAAAAGGATAAGCCCTCTAAAAATATTTGAGCAAGCAACCTATGGGAAAAGCTATTCCACTCACCGGTATTGCTGTGAGTCAGATTTGATTCCTGAGCCTTTCCATAAAAAAGAAAAAGATTTCGTCTTCGATAAGTATGGTGAGACTGAGAGGCATAAGAAGTCGATTGACCTGCGGAGGTCTCTTGAGACAGTCTCTAAGTTGAAAGTTCCCTTATTTTCTTTTTTTCTTGATGGTTCCCGTCGAGTCTACAAGTTAGACGATATCGAATATAATAATCGAGTTTATCCAATATTTCTTGGTCAAATCGGTGCATCTTGTTGTCGGCGTAACCTTGAAGGATATATCAAGAATTTTCGTACTAATAATAGACTGATACTTGCTGTTCCTGCGATTGCTGACCCGGATGGCGGTCATAAAAGTAAATTTTTCGAAAAATTATGTGAAAAAATAAATGCCGAGTCCTCATTAAAACCTCTTAACCTTTCTCCTCTCCATAAAATTATTTCTTACCGTGACTCGAAAAACAGCGATTATGCTGATCTGGCTATATCAAAATTACATGATGAAATGCTGGATATGGAAAAGGAGTTTGTAAACTGGCTGGTGAAAGAAGAACGGGTTTTAAAACCTGGCAACATGCTGATTAAAGATGGATCGCTTGAATATAAAAATATCAAGCGGGGATCATTCAAGGATATTTCGCAGTTGAAAAGTAACTATAATTGTGTAGTTGGTGTTTCCACAGGCCCCTGACAGCCTTTCTGTAAAATGGACATAAGGCGCAATAACCCGACAGCCCTCAGGTTGGAGGCTCTCTCAGGCTCACGTTAATCAGCTTACCGTTACGTTGTATACCCAGAGCTGTTAAC